>JAURXG010000172.1 GCA_030654555.1 Aquabacterium sp. | reverse complement strand
GGTCGACGAAGAAGCCGCCAAGCTGGTCAACGACGAGGACATCAAGACCCAGGCGCTGGCCAATGCCGAGAACAACGGCATCGTCTTCATCGACGAGATCGACAAGGTCTGCTCGCGCAGCGAAGGCAGCGGCGCCGAGGTGTCGCGCCAGGGCGTGCAGCGCGACCTGCTGCCGCTGGTCGAGGGCACCACCGTGACCACCAAGCACGGCATGGTCAAGACCGACCACATCCTGTTCATCGCCTCGGGCGCCTTCCACCTGGCCAAGCCCAGCGACCTGATCCCCGAGCTGCAGGGTCGCTTCCCGATCCGGGTGGAGCTGGGCCCGTTGAGCGTGGACGACTTCGAGGCCATCCTCACCAGCACCCATGCCAGCCTGATCAAGCAGTACCAGGCGCTGCTGGCCACCGAGGGCGTGACGCTGGAGATCGCGCCGGATGGCATCCGCCGCCTGGCGCAGATCGCCTTCGACGTCAACGAGCGCACCGAGAACATCGGCGCGCGCCGCCTGGCCACGGTGATGGAGCGGCTGCTCGACGAGGTGAGCTTCGACGCACCCAACCGCAGCGGGCAGACGGTGCGCATCGACACCGCCGCGGTGGACGCCAAGCTGGCCGAGCTGGCCAAGAACGAAGACCTGTCGCGCTACATCCTGTAGCGCCCGGGTCGGACCGGCGCGATCGCCGGCCCGGCTCAGGGCGCGGCGAAGTCCAGGCGCAACTGCACGGCCGCCGCGGTGGTCGGCATCGGGTTGGCCAGCCGCGCGGCGGGCACCGCGCGCCCCAGCAGGTGCGAGCGCACCTGGCCGGCCCGCTGCATCGCCAGCGGCGAGGACGTGGCGGCGGCATCACCCGGCGCCGCCAGCAGGCCCAGCCGGGCCTGCGGCTGGCGGCGCAGGCTCTCGGCCAGCTTGTCGAGCACCGCGGCCAGCGCGGGTTTGACGCTGCTGCGGCCGGCCTCGAAGCAGAACTCGCGCGGCACGTCGACGCTGACGGTGTGGTCGTCGCGCTGCACGATCACCACCGGCGTGCCCTTGAACCACGCCTGCAGCCACTGCCGCTCGACGGCGGCGGCGTTGCCGGGCCGGGCCGGCGTGGCGGCGGGCTCGGCGGGCGGGGCCGGTGCGGAGGGCGGCACCGTGCTGCAGCCTTGCAGCACGAGCAGCAGGAGCAGCAGGTTTGCGCCCGACCAGCGCCGGCACATCGACAGGCGCTGCAGGCTCGACGCAGATGGGCAGGACATCGGACGATCTTAGGAGGACCGCCGAGCCTGCTCGTGTAGGACGCGGCCGGGTGGCGGCGTCAGATCACAGCGCGAGCCGGTGCGACTGCAGCGCCAGCAGCCCGTCGAAGATCAGCGAGTCGATCAGCTCGTGCTCGATCGGCAGCCAGGGCGCCACCTTCCAGGCCGCGCCGCCGGTCATCAGCGTCAGCGGCGGCTCGCCGCAGCGCGCGCCGAGGTGGCGGTGCAGGCGCTCCATCGCGCCGGTGATGGCGTAGGTGCCACCGCTGGTCAGGCCGTCGCTGGTGTTGGTGGGGAAGTCGACCACCTCGCCGGTGGGCACACGCAGGCCGGCGGTGCCGCCTTCGAGCGCGCGCAGCATGATGCCGTGGCCGGGCAGGATCAAACCGCCCAGGAACTTGCCCTCGGCGTCGAGCGCGTCCACCGTCACCGCGGTGCCGACCATCACCACCAGCACCGGCCGGGGCCGGCCGCGCGCCAGCACGTGGTGGCGCCCGCCGATCTGCGCGACGAAGCGGTCGGTGCCCAGCCGGCCGGGGTGGTCGTAGCCGTTGGTGACACCGCCCCCGTGCGCGGCGCTGACCACCCAGCGCGGCGACAGATCCCACAGCTCGAGCTGCTCCTCCACCCGGCGGCGCACGGCGTCGCCGGCCACGTTGCAGCCCAGGATAGAACCGGGCACGGGCAGCTGCTTCCATTCGGTCTCGGCCAGCGCGTCGATGTTCTCCAGGAACACCGCCCCCTGCGCCAGCACCGCCGCGCCGGGCTGCGGCGAGGCGTACTGCGCCCATTTCAGGCGGGTGTTGCCGATGTCGATGGCGAAGAAGCTCATGGGGCACTCGGACCGCTTGCGCGGTCGATGGCGGAGAGGGATCGCAGCCGGCCAGCCGGCAGCGCCAGGGAGCGCATCCTAGCCCGGGCCGGTCGGTGGTGGCCGCCGGGCAGGCCCTCGATTCCTGGAAGGCCTGGTTAGCAGTTGCCGAAGCGGGCCTCAGCCGATCACCGGGACGTTGAACACCTGGCGCAGGTAGGCCAGGAAGGTCTGGTCGTCGCACAGGATCTTGCCGGGTGAGTCCGACAGCTTGGCCACCGGCTGGCCGTTGCACTGGGTGAGCTTCATCACGATGTGCAGCGTGTGCAGGCCCATGTCGTTGGTCAGGTTGGTGCCGATGCCAAAGCCCAGCTGCGTGCGGTGGGCGAAGTGCCGGTACAGCTCGAAGGCCCGCGGCAGGTTCAGGCTGTCGGAGAACACCAGCCGCTTGGTGTGCGCGTCGATGCGCATGCGCTGGTAGTAGGCCAGCGCCTTCTCGCCCCACACCACCGGATCGCCCGAGTCGTGGCGCAGGCCGTCGAACAGCTTGGCGAAGTACAGGTCGAAGTCGGCCAGGAAGGCGTCCATGCCGACCACGTCGGTCAGTGCCACGCCCAGATCGCCGCGGTACTCCTGCACCCAGGCCTCGAGCGCGGCCTTCTGGAAATCGCGCAGCCGCACGCCCAGCGCCTGGTAGGTCTGCAGGAACTCGTGCGCCATCGTGCCGATGGGCACCAGCCCCAGGTCGCGGGCCAGCAGCACGCAGGAGGTGCCCTTGAAGTACTCGGGCACCTCGCGCGCCAGCGTGGCCACCACCTCGCGGTGCCAGGCGCCCGAAAAGCGCCGGCGCACGCCGAAGTCGAAGAACTCGAACGGGTTGCGGCGCTTGGGCTCGAGCGCGAAGTCGCGCAGCATCTGCACCTTCTCGGCCAGCCGCCGGCGGCCCTCGGCCAGCGCCGGCGCCTGCTCGAAGCGGCGGAAGTACAGCTCGTTGACGATGGCCAGCACGTGGATCTCGAAGGCCATCACGTGCACCTGCGGCCCGCGCGCCACGATCTCGAGCGTGCCCTGGTTGTCGCGCACCTCGATGAAATCGCGCTGGAACTGGAAGATGCGCAGGAAGTCGACGAAGTCGCTCTTCATGAAGCGCAGGCCCCGCAGGTAGGCCAGCTCGCCGGGCTGGAAGCGCAGCGTGCAGAGGTGGTCGAGCTGCTCGTTGAGCTCGCCGATCAGGTGCGTCAGCGGGTAGTCGCGCGCATTGCGGCAGATGAAGACGTACTCGGTCTGCGTCTGCGGGTGCCGGTGCAGCATCGCCTGCCACATCGTGAACTTGTAGAGATCGGTCTCCAGCAGGCTGTGGATCACGGGTTGCATGGGGGGCGATCTGGGAGGCGTCGACGAGGCCGCGGCGGCGGCTGGCTGGCCAGTATAGAAGCGCCTCCCGCCGGGTCAAACCCGCGCTCAAGCCACGCGGCCTGCGGTCGACAACGTGGCAGGGGCCGCCGTCCGCGGCCCGAGCGTGTGCGCCATGTCCCAACGATCCCTCCTGCATCACCCGCACCAGCTGCTGCGCCTGCTGGCCTGGGGCCTGGCCGTCGCCGGGCTCGGCGCCCAGGCCGCCGACCACGTGCGCGAGCAGGAGATCGCCTCCTGCCTGCCGCAGGAGGTGGCCACCTGGGCCGACGGCAGCGACCGGCCGGCCGGCGTGTCGGCGCTGCGCCTGGTGGTGCGCCACGACGACGCGCCGCCCTGGTTCGGCGCCGCTCAGGTGCTGGCGATGGTCGACCGCGCGGCGCAATCATGGGCGGCCTGCGGCATCGGCGTCCAGGTGCGGGCGCTGCCGCCCGGCACGGCCGTGCCCGATGGCGCGGTGCTGGTGCTGTGGAGCGACGAGCGCGCCGCCGGCCACTTCGGCCTGGCCAACCTGCGCACCCGCACGCTGGCGCTGGGGCCGGCCGCGTTCCGCCTGCTCAACAGCCGCAATCCCGCCCACCCGGCGCAGGACACGCTGCAGATGGTGCTGTCGCACGAGATGGGGCACTTCTTCGGGCTGATGGCGCACTCGCGACGCTGCGTCGACGTGATGAGCTACTACGACAACGGCAAGGGCGAGCGCTGCTTCACCCGCGACGGCCGCGTGCCCGCGGGCCGCACCGATTACCGCGCGCTGCTGCCCACCGCC
>JAURXG010000164.1 GCA_030654555.1 Aquabacterium sp. | reverse complement strand
CGATCGTCCGGTGCCGCCCCTGGCCGCGGCGCCCGCCCCGGTGTCGGCGTCGCCCATCGAGCCGCCCGCCGCGCCGCCCGCCCCGCCCACGCGGCAAAGTTGGCTCGACAAGCTGCGCAACGGCCTGCGCAAGACTGGCAGCAACATCGCGCAGGTGTTCACCGGCACGCAGATTGACGAAACGCTGTACGAGGAACTGGAGTCGGCGCTGCTGATGGCCGACGCGGGTGTGAAGGCCACCGAGTTCCTGCTGCAGGATCTGAAGCGCCGCGTCAAGGAGGCCAAGGCCATCGACCCGGCCAAGGTCAAGGGCCTGCTGGGCGAGGCGTTGACCGAACTGCTGGCACCGCTGGAGAAGCCGCTGGTGGTGGGCGAGTTCACGCCCACGGTGATGATGGTGGTGGGCGTCAACGGCGCGGGCAAGACCACCAGCATCGGCAAGCTCACCCGCCACCTGGCCGATGCCGAGCAGACGGTGCTGCTGGCCGCGGCCGACACCTTCCGCGCCGCGGCGCGCGAGCAGCTTGCGGTGTGGGCCGACCGCAACCGGGTGGAGATCGTCAGCCAGGAGAACGCCGATCCGGCGGCGGTGGCCTTCGATGCGGTCAGTGCCGGCAAGGCGCGCGGCCGCGACGTGGTGATCGCCGACACCGCCGGCCGCCTGCCCACGCAGCTGCACCTGATGGAAGAGCTGAAGAAGATCCAGCGCGTGATCGGCAAGGCCGACGCGGGTGCGCCGCACGAGGTGCTGCTGGTGGTCGACGGCAACACCGGCCAGAACGCGCTGACCCAGGTGAAGGCCTTCGACGATGCGCTGGGCCTCACCGGGCTGATCGTCACCAAGCTCGACGGCACGGCCAAGGGCGGCGTGCTGGCGGCCATCGCGCGCGAGCGGCCGGTGCCGGTGTACTTCATCGGCGTGGGCGAGAAGCTGGAAGACCTGCAGACCTTCAGCGCGCGCGAGTTTGCGCAGGCGCTGCTGAGCTGATCACGGCCTGCGTGCATCACCCGGCCCGCCTGGGGCGGCCGGGCGGTGCGCTCAGCGCGCGGGCACCCGCGCGGCCGAGCAGGCCAGCAGCGTGACATAACCGCCGACGCTGGCCACGCCGACCTGCTGCACCCGGGGGTCGAGCAGGTTCTCGCCGTGTCCGGGTGACGCCTGCCAGCCGGCCACCAGGCGGTCGGCCTGCCGGTAGCGCGCGGCCAGGTTCTCCACGCACACCCGGCGCTGGGCGCGCTCGAAGCGCGTTTGAAAACCGGCGTGGCTGAGCGCGCCCTCGCGGGCCATCGCCTGGCTGTGGCCCGCGGCGATCTCGCCCAGCGTGGCGTCGGCCTGCCAGGGGGCCAACTGCTGCTGCAGCCGATGGTGGTTGACGGCCGCCAGCACCTGCTGCGCGAAGTCGTGGTCGGCGGCTGCGTCAGGCGGCAATGCTTGCGCGCCGGCGTTGACGGCCCAGGCCAGTGCGCAGGCCAGCCACCGCGCAGCCCGCTGGCGGCGGCCCGATGGGCGCTGGACGGGCAAGGGCAGGTGGGTCACGGCCGCCATCATCCACCGCGGCGCTGCGGCCGGGGGCGCGCGTGGCGTGCGCTTTTGCCTGCAGTGCGGCGCTCGCGGGCCGATAACCGGGTTGAACGGGTGGAGGGGCCGCACGCTGGCCCGGCGCCGCCGCGTCCAGCACCCATCGACCACAACGCCGCACCACACCGTGAACGAACCCGCCTCCCCCTGGCCCCACTGCCCCGACTGCGGTGGTGGCGTGCAAGCCGTGCGGCGCCTGCGGGCCGGCCACGGCGGCCCCTCCAGCGCACCGGCCCGGCTGCGTTACCGCTGCGCGAATCCCGCCTGCGGCTGGCGCGAGCCGCGCACCCGGGCGCAGCGTTGGCCCAGCGCTGGCTTGCCCGTCGTGGCCGTGCCCAAGGTGCGGGCCTGGGTGGCGGCGATGGGCGCGCCGGCGCGCAAGGCCGCGGTCGGGCTGGTCGTGGTGTTCAGCGTGATGGCACCGCTGGCGGTGGTCACGCTGATCGGCGTGGGTGCGATGGCGGGCCGCCAGGTGGCGCTGGGCATGGCGCCGGGCGAAAGCGACGACGGCAGGCCGGCCCAGTCCGGGCTGCTCGGCGGCACCCTGCTGCCGGCGGTGATGCCGCTGCCCGGCGCGCAGGCGCCGTCCGATCCGGCGGCGCACGGCCTGGCCCTGCGCCGCGGTTGCCACTGGGGCCAGCCCGGCCGCAACCCGTACCGCGGGACGATGGCGCAGGCGCTGCAGGCCGCACAACTGCCGGCCGAGGTGGTGCGGGCCATCGTCGCCCAGCAGCAGGCCGGGCAGCCGGCGGGGCGGTTGTCGATCACCCGCGATGCGATTCGCCACACCACCGACGGCCGCGAGTTCGACCCCGGCGCGGTGGCCCTGACCTTCGGCCGCACGCTGTGCGTCGGCACCCGGGTGAACTTTGCGCCCGGTCACGAAGAACTGGCCGACTACTACGAGGCGCGCGACGCGCAGGGCCGTCTGCATTCGGTGATGGTGCCCGACGTGTGCGGCAACGTGTCGGTGCTGGGTGCACGCGGTGAGCGCGGCGTGGTCGCCGGCCTGGCCGCGATGCTGGCGCAGCGCAGCGAGGCCCTGGCCCATCTGGCCGACGCGCTGGCCGATCCGGAGGACGGCCCGGCGGGCGACGGGGCCTTGGCAGGCGGTGTCGGTGGCGCCGACGCAGCGGCGGGCGCCGACGGCCAGGCCGCTGCTGCGCTCGCCGAACATGGCCAGGGAGGTCGACCGGCGGCGGGCACCGCGGCGGCCGGCGACGGCGCCCGGACGGCAGGCGCCGGACCGTCGACC
>JAURXG010000156.1 GCA_030654555.1 Aquabacterium sp. | reverse complement strand
TGTCGAGAAACTCTTCCACCACGGCCAGGCCGTGGCGCTCTTCGCATTCGGCCACGTAGTTCTTGGCATAGACCAGGTAGTCGATGATCGACGACGCATCGGTCCACATGCGGAACAGGTAGTTGCCCTTGAAGAAGCTGTTGTGGCCGTAGGCCGCATGCGCGATCACCAGCGCCTGCATCGGCATGGTGTTCTCCTCCATCAGGTAGCTGATGCAGGGGTTGCTGTTGATGACGATCTCGTAGGCCAGGCCCATGTGGCCACGCTTGTAGTTCTTCTCGGTGCTGATGAACTCCTTGCCGTAGCTCCAGTGGCGGTAGTTCACCGGCATGCCCACGCTGGCGTAGGCGTCCATCATCTGCTCGGCGGTGATGATCTCGAGCTGGTTGGGGTAGGTGTCCAGGCCGTAGCGCTGCGCCGTGTGGCGGATGACCTCGTGGTACTGGTCGATCAGCTCGAACGACCAGTCGCTGGGCGCAGGCAGCCGGTAGGCGGTCTTGTCCAGCGGTAGCGGGCCGCGCAGCGGGCGTGCCGGCGCAACGGACAGGGCAAGTGGACGCCCTGGAACCGGCTCCGCCGGGCCAGTGGCGTCGCCCCCTTGAGGGGGAGCGCCGAAGGCGCTACGGGGGTGGGTCATTTCATGCCTTCCTTCTTGAACAGGTCTCGGAACACCGGGTAGATCTGCGAGGCTTCCACCGCCTTGCGCATCGCGAAGTGGCGGCAGCTCTCGGTCAGGTGGGTGTACTCCTCCCACAGGTTCTGCTCTTCCTCGGCCACCTGCACGTAGGCGAAGTAACGGCACAGCGGCAGGATCTTCTCGGCCAGCAGTTCGCGGCAGCGTCCGCTGTCGTGGTGCCAGTTGTCGCCGTCGCTGGCCTGGGCGCCGTAGATGTTCCATTCGCTGGGCGAGTAGCGCGCGCGAATGATCTCTTCCATCAGAACCAGCGCGCTGCTGACCACCGTGCCGCCGGTCTCGCGGGCATGGAAGAAGTTCTCCTCGTCCACTTCCTGCGCCTGGGTGTGGTGGCGCACGAAGACGATGTCGATCTTCTCGTAGTGCCGGGTCAGGAACAGGTACAGCAGGATGAAGAAGCGCTTGCTCAGGTCCTTGCGGCCCTCGTCCATCGAGCCCGACACGTCCATCAGGCAGAACATCACCGCCTTGCTGGTGGGCACCGGCGTCTTCACCCGGCTGCGGTAGCGCAGGTCGATCGGGTCGAGGTAGGGGATGCGCGAGAGCCGGCCGCGCAGCGCCTCGACCTTGGCTTCCAGCGGCGGGAGGGCGCGCTCGGCCGTCAGGTCGCCGGCCGCGGCGGCAGCCTTCAGGATCGCGAGTTCGGCCTCCAGCTCGGCCAGCTCGCGGCGCGAGCCCGAACCGATCGCCAGGCGCCGGCCGATGGCGCCACGCAGGCTGCGCACCACGTGCAGGTTGTTGGGCGTGCCGTCGCTGGAGTAGCCGGCGCGGTGGCTCTTCCACTCGGGCACCTCGGCCAGCTGGGTGCGGGCCAGGTTGGGCAGGGCCAGGTCCTCGAAGAAGACCTGCATGAACTCTTCCCGGCTCAGCGCGAAGCTGAAGTCGTCTTCGCCCTCGCCCTGGTCGCTGGCCTGGCCCTTGCCGCTGCCACCGCCGGCGCCGCCTTGCGGGCGCTTGATGCGGTCGCCGCGCACGTAGTCCTGGTTGCCCGGGTGCACCATGTCGCGGATGCCGCCCTGGCCGTGGTGGAACACCGGCTCGGACAGGTCCTTCTTGGGGATGCGCACCTCCTCACCCCGATCCAGGTCGCGGATGCTGCGGCCATCGACCGCGCGGCGCACCGCGTCCTTGATCTTGTCCTTGTAGCGGCGCATGAAGCGCTCGCGGTTGCCGATGGACTTGTTCTTGCCGGCCAGTCGCCTGTCAATGATTTGCTGAAGCATCCGGGCTCCCTCTCATCGTGGGTGGGCTTGCCTGGACGATCAGCTGCTCTTTCTCACGCGCAGGTACCACTCGCACAGCAGGCGCACCTGCTTGGGCGTGTAGCCCTTGGCCACCATGCGGGCGACGAAGTCCTCGTGCTTCTTGGCCTCGTCGGCGCTGGCCTTGGCGTTGAAGCTGATAACCGGCAGCAACTCCTCGGTGTTGCTGAACATCTTCTTCTCGATCACCGAGCGCAGCTTCTCGTAGCTGGTCCACACCGGGTTGTTGCCCTGGTTGTTGGCGCGCGCGCGCAGCACGAAGTTGACGATCTCGTTGCGGAAGTCCTTGGGGTTGGCGATGCCGGCCGGCTTCTCGATCTTCTCGAGCTCGGCGTTCAGGCTGCCGCGGTCGAACACCTCGCCGGTGTCGGTGTCGCGGTACTCCTGATCCTGGATCCAGAAATCGGCGAAGGACACGTAGCGGTCAAAGATGTTCTGGCCGTACTCGGAATAGCTCTCCAGGTAGGCAGTCTGAATCTCCTTGCCGATGAACTCGACATAGCGTTGCGCCAGGTATTCCTTGATGTAGGCAAGGTAGCGCTGCTCGATTTCCGGCGGGAATTGCTCACGGCCGACCTGCTGTTCCAGCACGTAAAGCAGGTGTACCGGGTTGGCCGCCACTTCACTGCTGTCGAAATTGAAAACACGGGAGAGGATTTTGAACGCGAAGCGTGTGGACAGGCCGTTCATGCCTTCATCCACGCCGGCATAATCGTAGTACTCGGACTTCGATTTTGCCTTGGGGTCGGTATCCTTCAGGTTTTCGCCGTCGTACACCTGCATCTTGCTATAGATGCTTGAGTTCTCCGGCTCTTTCAGGCGCGACAGGATCGCGAACTGCGCCATCATCTTCAGCGTTCCGGGTGCGCATGGCGAGCTGGCCAGCGAGGAGTGACGCAGCAGCTTGTCGTAGATCTTGATTTCGTCGGACACGCGCAGGCAATACGGTACCTTGACGATATAAATTCGATCGAGGAAAGCCTCGTTAGTCTTGTTGTTGCGGAAGGTTTTCCATTCCGACTCGTTGGAGTGGGCCAGGATGACGCCGTCGAACGGGATCGCGCCGAAGCCTTCGGTGCCCTTGTAATTGCCTTCCTGGGTTGCCGTCAGCAGCGGGTGCAGCACCTTGATAGGCGCCTTGAACATTTCGACGAACTCCAGCAAGCCCTGGTTGGCCAGGCACAAGCCACCCGAGTAACTGTAGGCGTCGGTGTCGTCCTGGGCAAAGGTTTCGAGACGACGGATGTCGATCTTGCCGACCAGCGAAGAAATGTCCTGGTTGTTCTCGTCGCCCGGCTCGGTCTTGGCGATCGCGATCTGCCGCAACACCGAGGGAAAGCGCTTGACCACCCGGAAA
>JAURXG010000154.1 GCA_030654555.1 Aquabacterium sp. | reverse complement strand
GAACACGCGCGGCAGGTGGCCGGCGCCCTTGGCCGTGTCGCCGTCGTCACGCGCCACGTACTGCACCGGCTGCAGCAGCGCACCTTCGGTGCGCTCCTGTGTGGTGGGCAGGCGCTCCAGCAGCTGCAGCAGGCTGGGGCCGTCGTACCAGGGCGCGTTCAGCGGCAGCGTGACGTTGTCGCCGCGCAGCGCGCTCACCGGCAGGATGCCGGCCAGCCCGGTGATGCCGGCCTCGGCCACGAAAGCCAGCAGCGCGGCGCGGGTGGCTTCGAAGGCGGCCTGCGGATCGGCCACCGCATCGAGCTTGTTCACCGCGAAAACGATGCTGGGCACCCGCAGCAGGTGCGCCAGCAGCGCGTGGCGGCGGGTCTGCGGCAGCAGCTGCACCGGCGGGTGCTGCCAGTCCAGCTTGGTGATGTCGACCAGCACCACGGCGGCATCGCTGCCGGCCGCGGCGGTGACCATGTTGCGGGTGTACTGCTCGTGGCCCGGCGCGTCGGCGATGATGAACTTGCGCGATCGCGTGGCGAAGTAGCGGAAGGCCACGTCGATGGTGATGCCCTGTTCCCGCTCGGCTTCGAGGCCGTCGGTCAGCAGCGACAGGTCGACCGGGGCGCCGGCGGCGCGCTTCTCCAGCGCGTTGAGCTGGTCGGCCAGGATGGCCTGGCTGTCGAACAGCAGGCGGCCGATCAGCGTGCTCTTGCCATCGTCGACGCTGCCGGCGGTGAGGAAGCGCAAGGCGCGGTGGTCGGCCACCGGGAGGGCTTGTTTGAGAACAGCGCTCATGATCAGAAGTACCCCTCTTTTTTGCGGCGCTCCATCGAGGCCTCGCTGGTGCGGTCGTCCATGCGGGTGGCACCGCGCTCGCTCACCGTCACGGTGAGGGTCTCGGCCACGATCTCGCTGGCGTTGGCCGCGTCGCTCTCCACCGGGCAGGTGCAGGTCATGTCGCCCACGGTGCGGAATCGCACGGTGGCGGTTTCCACCGTTTCACCGGCCTCCGGCGGCGTGACCTCGGTCAGCGGCACCAGCAGGCCCTTGCGGCGGATCACCTGGCGCTGATGCGCGTAGTACAGGTTGGGCAGCGGGATGTTCTCGCGCGCCAGGTACAGCCACACGTCCAGCTCGGTCCAGTTGCTGATCGGGAAGCTGCGGAAATGCTCGCCGGGGCGATGGCGGGTGTTGAACAGCGTCCACAGCTCCGGCCGCTGCTCTTTCGGCTGCCATTGGCCGAAGCTGTCGCGGTGGCTGAAGATGCGCTCCTTGGCGCGCGCCTTCTCCTCGTCGCGCCGCGCGCCGCCGATCAGGCAGTCGAAGCGGTGTTCTTCGATCGCTTCGAGCAGCGTCACCGTCTGGTGGCCGTTGCGCGATTCCAGCGGATGCGCCAGGCGCACGGTGCCGCGTTTCATGCTGTCTTCGAGGTGGCCCACCACCAGGCGCTCGCCCATCTCGGCCACGCGCTGGTCGCGGAACGCGATCACCTCGGGGAAGTTGTGGCCGGTGTCCACGTGCAGCAGCGGGAAGGGCAGCTGGCCCTTGAATTCGTTGCCGGCGATGCGCGTCTTGAAGGCCTTCTCGGCCAGGCGCAGCACCACGCAGGAATCCTTGCCGCCCGAGAACAGCAGCGCGGGGCGCTCGAACGAGGCGGCCACCTCGCGCAGGATGAAGATGGCTTCCTCCTCCAGCCAGTCGAGGTGCCGATGGTCCAGCTCGGGCAGCAGGCTGTCGAGCGGGTGGGCAAAATCTGCGCGGGCGTTCATGCCGGGGCTCCGATCTTCGAGAGGTTGTCTGGTTTCACGTGCAGGCCGCACTCCTTGGCGCCTTCGCTCTCCCACCACCAGCGCCCGGACCGGAAGTCCTCGCCGACGGCGATGGCCCGGGTGCACGGCGCGCAGCCGATGCTGGGCATGAACTGGTCGTGCAGCGGGTTGTAGGGCACGGCGTGCAGCTGGATGTAGTGCCAGACATCGGCCCAGCTCCAGTCGGCCAGCGGGTTGAGCTTGAGGCGGCCGGCGTCGTCGCGCTCCTGGAACGGCACCTCCCCGCGGGCGTTGCTCTGCTCGCGGCGTAGGCCCGTCACCCAGGCCTGGCGGTGGGCCAGCATCCGGCCCAGCGGCTCCATCTTGCGCACGCCGCAGCAGGCCTTGCGCAGCTCGAGGCTGCGGTACATGGCCTCGTCGCCGTGGGTCTTGACGAAGTGCAGCACCGCCTCGGCCTGCGGCCGGAAGGCTTCGACGGGCAGGCCGTAGCGCTGGGTGATGGTGTCGATCAAGGCCACCGTCTCGGCATGCAGCGCGCCGGTTTCCAGCGTGGCGATGGCGATGGGCAGCGCGTGGCGGGCGATCAGGTCGGTGACCACCATGTCCTCGGCGCCCAGGCTGGTGGCCTGCACGATGGCACCCGCATGGTCGGTGGCGGCCGATTGCAGCACCGCCAGGGCATGGGCCACGCGGCCGTCGAAACCGGCGGTGGCGCGGGCGTAGAGGTCGATGGCGCTCATCTCAGATCCCCTGGCCGGCAAACAGCTCGGCCTTCTGACGTTCGGCTTCGGGGCCGGCTTCACGCGACAGGTCGCGCGCAAAGGCCGGCAGCGGCTGCTGCACGTCGCCCTGGTAGTGGCCGGCGAAGAAGCCCAGCGCACGTTCGGCCACGGCGATCTTCTGGTCGCGCCGCAGCTGCGCGCTGCTGAAGACGGTGCGCGCCAGCAGCGGCACCATGTCGACCAGCACGTCGCCGGTGGCGCGGATCTCGCCGCCATAGCGGTAGCGGGTGCGCAGCAGCCGGGCCTGGCTGTAGGCGCGGCCGTCCACCCACTTGGGAAACTGCAGCACCACCAGCGCCAGCCGGTGCAGGTCGTCGGCCAGGGTTTCGATGTCGACGGTGTTGGCCAGCGTCACGCCCTTGGCCAGGCCGGCGGGCCAGGTGTCGCGCACGGCATGCCACTGCTCCAGCGTGAGCAGCGTGTGCTTGCGCGCCGGCGGATGCGGTTGCGGGCCGTCTTCACCGTCGGCGGTGTGCCAGGGGTCGCTCTGGGTCAGGATGAATTTCATGGGGATCTCGCGCCGGTTCAGTGGGTGGCGGTGAGCTGGCGCTGCGCATCGGCGGCGGCCTTGAAGGGCGCCAGCCCCAGGCGGCGCTGGGTGTCGATGAAACGCTCGCCGCTCAGGCGGTGGTGGCGGTAGACCTCGATCACGGCCTCGATCACGTCGGGCACCTCGTCGGCGCCGAATGACGGGCCGATGACCTTGCCGGCCACGGCCGCGCCGCTGATCGTGCTGCCGTCCGAGCCGCCCAGCGACACCTGGTACCACTCGCTGCCGTCCTTGTCGACGCCGAGGATGCCGATGTGTCCGCTGTGGTGGTGGCCGCAGCTGTTGATGCAGCCGCTGATGTGCAGGTCGATGTCGCCGATGTCGTAGACCTCGTCGAGGTCGGCGAAGCGCTCGGTGATGGCGGCGGCCACCGGGATGCTGCGCGCGTTGGCCAGCGCGCAGAAGTCCCCGCCCGGGCAGTTGATCATGTCGGTGATCAGGCCGATGTTGGGCGTGGCGAAACCGGCCGCGCGGGCGGCCTCGAACAGCGCCGGCAGGTCGGCCTCGCGCACCCAGGGCAGCACCAGGTTCTGGTCGTGGCTGACGCGCAACTCGGCGTGGCTGTAGCGCTCGGCCAGCGTGGCGGCGGCGTCCATCTGCTCGGCGGTGACGTCGCCCGGGGGCTGGCCGGCGCGCTTGAGCGACAGCGTCACCGCCCGGTGGCCCGGCACCTGGTGGGCGTGCACGTTGCGCTGCAGCCAACGGCGGTAGGCCAGCGGTGCGTCGACCGGTGCGGGCGCCGAGGCCGCGGGCACCACGCCGGCCGGCCGCACGAAGCTGGCGGCGATGCGGTCGAACTCGGCCTGCGGGATCAGCTGCAGGCCGGCGCCCACGTCCTCGGCCAGGATGCGGCTGAACTCGGCCTCGACCGCGTCGAAGTACTTGGGCCCCTCGGCCTTGACCAGGATCTTGATGCGCGCCTTGTAGGCGTTGTCGCGCCGGCCGTAGCGGTTGTAGACGCGCACGATGGCTTCGAGGTAGCAGAGGATCTGGTTCCAGGGCAGGAACTCGCGGATCACGCTGGCGATGATCGGCGTGCGGCCCATGCCGCCGCCCTCCAGCACCTGGAAGCCGATGGCGCCGCTGGCATCCTTCTTCAGCTGCAGGCCCACGTCGTGCCAGCCGATGGCGGCGCGGTCTTCGGCGGCGCCGGAGACCGCGATCTTGAACTTGCGCG
>JAURXG010000143.1 GCA_030654555.1 Aquabacterium sp. | reverse complement strand
GTCTGGACGATGCCGTCCTCGATGTAGCGGTCGTCGATGTAGACCGCCAGCACCTCGCCGATCACCAGGGTGTAGCCCACCGGCGCCGGGCCGCCGGGCCTGCCCTCGGGCACCGGCAACTCGATCACCTGCCAGACCTTGCACTCGAAGGCCGCCGGTGCCTGCGCCACGCGCGGTGGCTTGACGCACATCGAAGGTGCTTCGCCCAGCCCGGCCAAGCCGAACTCGTTGACGCCCGGGGCCACCGGCGCCGAGCTGAGGTTCATGGCCTCGCGCAGGTCCCAGTTGGCGATCGAGCAGGTGAACTCGCCCGTGTCCTGGAGGTTGCGCAGCGTGTCCTTGTGGCCACCCGACGAGAACATCAGCATCGGCGGGCGGTCGCTGACCGCGTTGAAGAAGCTGTAGGGCGCGAGGTTGGGCACGCCATCGCGGTTGACCGTGGCGATCCAGCCGATCGGCCGGGGCACGACCAGCGCCTTGAACGGATCGAACTTCAGGCCCGGTGCGCGGGCAGAGGTGGGGTAGTGCATGCAGGGCCGACGGCAGTGGAGGATCGGGCCAGTATCGCGGGCCGGGCCCGGTTGGCGCTGCTGCATGCCGGACAATCATCCTCGATCCCGCTGCCCACCATGAACTTCAAACAGCTCGAATACTTCGTGCACGTCGCTGAACTGGGCAGCTTCAGCAAAGCCGCGCTGGTGCTCGACATCGCCCAGCCCGCGCTCAGCCGGCAGGTGAGGGCGCTGGAGATCGAGCTGCGCGAGACGCTGCTGCTGCGCAACGGCCGCGGCGTGGTGCTGACCGAAGCCGGCCAGCGGCTGTACGAGCATGGTGTCAACATCCTGCAGGCGCTGGCCCAGGCCGAGGCCGAGATGGGCGCCAGCCGCGACGAGCCGCTGGGCCGCATCACCATCGGCCTGCCGCCGTCGGTGGGGCGGCAGCTCACGCTGCCGCTGATCGACGGCTTCCAGCGCCGCTGCCCGAAGGCGCGGCTGGCCATCGTGGAGGGCCTGTCCAGCCACATCACCGAATGGATCACCACCGGCCGGTGCGACCTGGGCCTGCTCTACAACCCCGAGGCCCAGCCGGCGCTGGAGATCACGCCGGTGATCGAGGAGTCGCTGTGCCTGGTCTCGCCCGGCGGCGGCGTGCGTGCCGCGGCGCCCGCAGGGGCCATGGTGCTGCCGCTGGCCGATCTGCCGCACTACTCGCTGATCGTGCCCGAGCGCAGCCATGCCATCCGCAGGCTGCTGGAAACCCAGGCCGTGCTGGCCGGACTGAAGCTGACCGTCGCCTGGGAGGTGAGCAGCATCGCCGCCATCATCGACCTGGTGTGCGCCGGCTACGGCCATGCGGTGCTGCATGCCAGCGCGGTGGCGGCGTCGGGCCGCGCCGACCAGCTGCAGGTGCGCACGCTGGTGCAGCCCAACCTCAACAGCATGCTGTGCCTGGCGGTCTCGGCGCACAAGCGGCCCAGCCCGCTGATGCGCCAGGCCACGCGCTTGTTGACCGAGTTGGTGCGGGCGCTGCCCCAGGGCGCGGCAGCCCAGTCGCGGCCGGGTTGAGCCGCGAGGTCGGCGATGCTGAATTGATCTAGCTGCTATCCGCAGCCATGCCTGGATTGACTGGGCGCTGGCCGCCAGAATGCAGGCTTCCCGATACTTGGAGGGCGGCACCGTGAGCATCAGATTGGCCGGCATTTCGTCGATGGCAACGCGCGCACTGCTGGCCGAGCTGGCCGCCGACTACCGGCAGCGCCAGGGCATCGAGGTGGTATTCGAGTCGGTCGGCGGGGTCGATGCGGCCAAACGGGTGCAGGCCGGCGAAGCCTTCGATCTGGTGGTGCTGGCGTCCGATGCCATCGACCGGCTGATCGCGTCGGGGCAGGTCGTGGCCGGCAGCAGGCGGGATCTGGTGCACTCGGGCGTCGCGATCGCGGTGCGGTCGGGCGCGGCGCACCCGGACATCGGCTCCGAAGACGCGCTGCGCCGCGCCGTGCTGGCCGCCGCCAGCATCGGCTACTCGACCGGGCCCAGCGGCGTGCAACTGCTGCAGCTGTTCGACCGCTGGGGCATCACCCCGGCCCTGCAGGGCCGGTTGATCCAGGCGCCGGCCGGTGTGCCGGTGGGCACGCTGGTGGCGCGCGGCGAGATCGAGCTGGGCTTTCAGCAGCTGAGCGAACTGATCCACCTCGCAGGCATCGACGTGCTCGGCCCGATGCCAGCGGCCGTCGCGATCGATACCGTGTTCTCGGCCGGGCTGTGCACCGCCTCTGCCCAGCCGGACGCGGTGCGTGCGTTGCTCGACCACCTGACGTCGCCGCTGACCGCCGACGCCAAGCGGCGCCAAGGCATGACGCCGGCCTGACCCCAGTCCCCCAGAACCCGAACCCAGGAGACCCCGATGATCATCGACGTGCATGGCCACTACACCACGGCACCCAAGGCGCTGGAGCACTGGCGCAACCAGCAGATCGCCGGCATCCAGGATCCGGCACTGATGCCCAAGGTCAGCGACCTGAAGATCAGCGACGACGAGCTGCGCGAGACCATCGAGACCAATCAGCTCGCCAAGATGCGCGAGCGTGGCAGCGACCTGACCATCTTCAGCCCGCGCGCCAGCTTCATGGCCCACCACATCGGCGACTTCAACGTCAGCAGCACCTGGGCGGCGATCTGCAACGAGCTGTGCTTCCGCGTGGCGCAGCTCTTTCCCGACAGCTTCGTGCCGGCCGCGATGCTGCCGCAGAGCCCGGGCGTGGCCCCGGCCACCTGCATCCCCGAGCTGGTGAAGTGCGTCGAGCAGTATGGCAACGTGG
>JAURXG010000072.1 GCA_030654555.1 Aquabacterium sp. | reverse complement strand
GAGATGCGCAAGTTCAAGGAGGGCAACACCTCCACGCCGGGCGACTTCGTCATCGAGCGCGCCTTCGTCGAGCAGTAGGCCCGGCCGCGCCGACCGCATGGCCACCGTCGCGCGCAAGAAGCCCGCGGCCGCACCGCCGAGGCGGGCGGCCGCAAAGACCGCCGCAGGATCACCCCAGGCCGCCAAGTCGGCCAGCCCCCGCCCGCCCGGCGTGCGCGAGCTGGCGGCCCAGGCCACGCGCGAGGCCATCCTGCGCGCGGCCACCAAGGTGTTTGCCCGCCACGGTTTTGCCGGGGGCCGCATCGAGCAGATCTCGAAGGCGGCCAAGTCCTACGACCGGATGATCTACTACTACTTCGGCTCGAAGGAGGGGTTGTTCATCGCGGTGATCGAGGACACCTACCGCCGCTTCAACGAGGCCGAACAGGCGCTGGTGCTCGACACCTCGCAGCCGCTGGCCGCGCTGGAATCGGTGGTCCACTTCGTGTGGACCTACTACCAGAGGAACCCCGAGTTCATCACCCTGCTCAACAGCGAGAACCTGCTGCGCGGCAAGCACATCGCCAAGAGCGCGCGGGCCCGCGAGTACTCGTCGCCCGCGCTGGCCATCACCGACCGCGTGCTGCAGGCCGGCATCGCGCAGGGCCTGTTCCGCGCCGAGCTGAACGCCCGCGACCTGTACCTGATGATCGCGTCGATGGCCTACTTCTACCTCAGCAACCGCTTCACGCTGTCGTCGTTCCTCGGCGAGAACCTGGAGGCACCCGCCGCGCTGGCGCATTGGGAGGCCTTCGTCACCGAGGCGGTGCGCCGCATGGTGGGCACGGCCACGCCCGCCGCCGCAGCGCCGGCTTGAGGTGACGCCCGACTTCATGTAGCCTTCACTACACCAAACCAAGGAGGCAGGCACATGGCAGACGTGGCAGCAGGTGGCAAGTCGGGCAAGGTGGTGATCCGCAACATCGGGCTGCTGCTCTCGGGCGACCTGGACCGGCCGATCCTGGACGCCGACACCATCGTCGTGGTCGACGGCGTGATCACCCAGGTCGGCCAGCTGAAGGACTGCGACACCGAGCAGCCCGACACCCTGATCGACGCCCGGCAGACCTGCGTCGCCCCCGGCCTGATCGACAGCCACGTGCACCCGGTGTTCGGCGACTGGACGCCGCGGCAGAACCAGCTCGGCTGGATCGAGAGCACGATGAACGGCGGCGTCACCACGATGATCTCGGCCGGCGAGGTGCACCTGCCCGGCCGGCCGAAAGACATCGTCGGCCTGAAGGCCCTGGCCATCACCGCACAGCGCGCCTTCGACAACTTCCGCCCCGGCGGCGTGAAGGTGCTGGCCGGCGCGCCGGTGATCGAGAAGGGCATGGTCGAGGGCGATTTCGCCGAGCTGGCCGCCGCCGGCGTCAAGCTGCTGGGCGAGGTGGGGCTGGGCTCGGTGAAGGCCGGCTACGAGGCCAAGGAGATGGTGGCCTGGGCGCGCAAGCATGGCATCCAGAGCACCATCCACACCGGCGGACCCAGCATCCCGGGCTCGGGCCTGATCGACAAGGACGTGGTGCTCGAGGCCGACGCCGACGTCATCGGCCACATCAACGGCGGCCACACCGCGCTGCCCGAGGCCCATGTGTGCGAGCTGTGCGAGAAGAGCAGCCGCGCGATCGAGATCGTGCACAACGGCAACGAGAAGATCGCCATCGCCGCGGCCCAGGCCGCGCTGCAGCTGAAGTGCCCGCACCGGGTGATCCTGGGCACCGACGGGCCGGCCGGCTCGGGCGTGCAGCCGCTGGGCATGCTGCGGCTGATCGCGCTGCTGTCGGCCATGGGCAACATCCCGGCCGAGCTGGTGTTCTGCTTCGCCACCGGCAACACCGCGCGGCTGCGCAACCTGAACTGCGGGCTGATCGAGGTCGGCCGCGATGCCGACTTCGTCTTCATGGACCGCGCCCAGCACACCGCCGGCCGCACCCTGCTCGAGAGCGTGCAGCTGGGCGACATCCCGGGCGTGGGCATGGTCATGATCGACGGCATCGTGCGCTGCACTCGCAGCCGCAACACCCCGCCGGCCACCGAGGTTCCGGTGGTGGTGGGCGCGCACTGAGCGCGCCACCGCTGCGCGCCTAATCCAGCGTCAGCGCGTCCACCCAGGCCAGGCTGCGGCCCCGGGTGTTGTCGGCATCGCCGGCCACCGCCACCGCCAGCAAGGGCGGCACCACGGTGGTCTCGTCGCCGAACAGCCGCAGGAAGTCGGCCACCACGTCGCGTTGCTCGGTGGCCCACCGGCGCAGCGGGGCATCGGGCCCGCGCAGCACCAGGTAGCGCACCCGGCGCGAGTAGGCGTTGTCCAGCACCGTGCCCGCGGCCAGCCGCGCATCCCACACATAGCAGACGCTGGCCGCGGGCAGTGCCTCGGCCGCGCGGCTGCGTGCCAGGCGCAGCAGTTGGCGCTCGATGAACGGCACGGCCGACAGCGGCAGGTCGAACAGCAGGCACACCTTGGCCGCGCTGTCGTCGCCGGGCTTGTGACGCAGATCGGCCAGGGCATTCGGCTCGTCGACCCGCCAGCGCCAGGCCAGCCGCCGGCCGCTGCTGTCGGCGGGCAAGGCATGCACCAGGTTGCCGTAGGAGCCGTTGGCCTCGATGCGCAGCGCCCGGCCGGCGTCCACCGGCGCGATGCGGTACTGGGTGCGCGGCAGGCTTTGCTGCGGCAGGCCGGCAAACTGCCAGGGCGGCGGCGGTGTTTCGCCCTCGCCCACCAGCGGCCCCAGCGCATTGGCACGCGCCGACAGGCTGATCGACAGCGCACCGGCCAGCGCGCAGACCGCTGTGCAGACCACCCGCCCGCGCCGCGGCGCTGGCGTGGGTGCTTGCGTCATCGGGGTTCTCCAAACACCCGCCAGCCGGCGTGCACGCGCGCGGCCATCGTCAGGCCGCAGAGCGCCGCAAAGCCCAGCGCCAGCGGTGCAAACAGGCTGGGCCACAGGCACATCGCGGCAAAGCAGGCCAGCGTCTCGGTGGCTTCGGTCAGGCCACCCAGGTAGTAGAGGCCCTTCTTCGGATAGGCCAGGCTGGTCAGGCCGCGGCGCTCGGCCAGCACGGCAAACGCCAGGAAACTGCTGCCGGTGCCGACGAAGGCCGCCAGCAGCACCGCGGCGGGCAGCGCGTTGGCGGGGGGGTCGGCCAGCGCAAACGCCAGCGGGATGCTGGCGTAGAAGATGAAGTCGAGCGTGATGTCTAGAAACGCACCGCGGTCGGTGGGCCGGGTCAGCCGGGCCACCGCGCCGTCCAGGCCATCGGCCAGGCGGCTGGCGGCCATCAGCGCCAGCCCGGCCAGCGGCCGGTTCGCGGCGATGCAGGCCGCCGCGGCCAAACCCAGCGCAAAGCCGGCCCAGGTCACCTGATCGGCCGACACCTGCCGGCGCACCAGTTCGGCGGCCAGCCGGTTCAGCGCGGGGTTGATCAGGTGGTGAAGCGGGCGGTCGAGCATGCGGCGCGCATCATCGCATCGCGCCCGCGGCCCAACCGATCAGCGCGGCGCCATGCGGATCGCGCCGTCGATGCGCACGCTCTCCGCGTTCATGTAGCCGTTGGTGATCATGAACTCGGCCAGCGCGGCGTATTCACCCGGATCGCCCAGGCGCTTGGGGAACGGCACCGAGGCGGCCAGCGCCTCTTTCACCTTCTCGGGCGCGCCCTGCAGCAGCGGGGTGTTGAACAGGCCCGGCAGGATGGTGTTGACGCGGATGGCCTCGCCCATCAGGTCGCGCGCGATCGGCAGTGTCATGCCCACCACGCCGGCCTTGCTGGCCGAGTAGCTGGCCTGGCCCATCTGGCCGTCCTGCGCCGCCACGCTGGCGGTGTTGACGATGGCGCCGCGGTCGCCGTCGGGCAGGACCGGCAGCGTCAGCATCCCCGCCGCGCTCTTGGCGATGCAGCGGAAGGTGCCGATCAGGTTGATCTGGATGATGCGTTCGAAGTTGGCGGTCGGGAAGGCCTTGATCTCGCCGGTGGTCTTGTCGCGGCCGGCGGTCTTGATGGCGTTGCCGGTGCCGGCGCAGTTGACCAGGATGCGCTCCTGCCCGATGGCCGCACGCGCCTTGGCGAAGCCGGCATCGACCTCGTCTTCCTTGGTCACGTCGACCTTGCAGAACACGCCGCCCAGCTCGGCGGCCAGCTTCTCGCCGGCTTCGGCGTTCAGGTCGAACAGCGCCACCTTGACGCCGCTGGCGGCCAGGCGGCGCGCGGTGGCGGCACCCAGGCCCGAGGCGCCACCGGTGATCACGGCCGAGATAGAGGAATCGAGTTTCATGAGGGGCACCCCTGGAGGTTGTGGATGAAGGTGAACGGGGGTCGGATGACCGGGCTGACACGCTACCCCGCAGCCCCGGCGCCAACCATCGTCCGAATCGACGAAGTTGCGGCGCGTCGGCGCGCCGGCATGGCCGCGCCGACGCCCGCGCCGACACGATCCTGATGCCATCCTGATGCCCGGGCTGCTACCGTGGCAGCGATGAAGTCCGCCTGGCCCCTGAACACGCCCGCCGAACCCGCGGGCCCGTTCTTACGCCTGTTCCCCGCGCCGCTGGTGCTGCCGGCGGTGGGGCTGGCCACGCTGGCGGCCATCATCGCGTCGCAGGCCGTGATCTCCGGCGCCTACTCGCTGACGCGCCAGGCGGTGCAGCTGGGCTTCCTGCCGCGGCTGGTGGTGCGCCACACCTCGGCCACGGCGGCGGGCCAGATCTGCCTGCCCGCCGTCAACACAGGGCTGCTGCTGGGCGTGCTGGCCGTGGTGCTGGGCTTCGGCAGCACCTCGGCGCTGGCCGGCGCCTACGGCATCGCGGTGACGCTGACCATGACCATCCCCACGGTGCTGACCTGGTTCGTGGTGCGGGGGCTCTGGCGCCTGCCGGCGGCGCTGGCGCTGCCGGCCACGCTGTTCTTCCTGGCCATCGACGCGCTGCTGGTGGCCGGCTGCCTGATCAAGTTCTTCGACGGCGGCTGGTTCCCGCTGGCCGTGGGCCTGGCGCTGTTCGTCGTGATGAGCACCTGGTCGCACGGCCGCGCGCGCCTGATGGCCAGTCTGCGTCAGGACGGTCTGGCGCTGGCGCCCTTCATCGCCGGGCTGGCGGCCGATGCGCTGCCCCGCGTGGCCCGCACCGCCGTCTACCTGGTGGCCGATGCCAGCCTGGTGCCGCAGGCGCTGCTGCACAACCTCAAGCACAACCAGGTGCTGCACGAGCGCAACGTGGTGCTCACCGTGCTGTTCGAGGAACGGCCCTGGGTGGCCGAGGCCGAGCGGGTGGAGGCCACCGCGCTGGGGCCCGGCTTCTGGCGGGTGCGGCTGCATTTCGACTTCATGGAGCAGCCCGACGCGCCCGCCGCGCTGGCCCGCGCCGCCCTGCCCGGCCTGCCGCTGGCGCCGATGGAGACCAGCTGGTTCCTCAGCCGCGAGACGGTGGTGCCGGTGCCCGGGCGCGGCCTGCGCGGCTGGCG
>JAURXG010000127.1 GCA_030654555.1 Aquabacterium sp. | reverse complement strand
CAGGCGCTGGCTGCACGTGGCCTGGCGGTGCAGGTGTTCGACCGCCAGGGGGCCCCCGCGCGCGAGACCTCGGGCAACCCGGGCGGCCTGTTCCACGGCATCGCCCATGGCCACGACGGGCCGCACGCCCGTTGGCTGCGGGCCGCCGCGCTGCATGCCGAGCGGGTGCTGCGCCCGCTGGTGGCCAGTGGCGCCGTCAGCGGTGCCGTGGACGGCCTGCTGCGCGGCGAGCAGACCCTGGCGCCGGCGGCGATGGTGGCCCTGCTGCAATCACTGGCGCTGCCGCCCGACTACCTGCAGCTGCAGGACGACAGCGGCCTTTCGGCCGGCCGAACCGCCTGGTGCTACCCGGGTGGCGGCTGGGTCTCGCCGGCCGACCTGTGCGGCCACTGGCTGCGCTCACCCGGCATCGACGCCCGTTACGGCGCCGAGGTGCACGCACTGCAGCAGGGTGATGCCGGCTGGCGGCTGGTCGACGCCGCCGGCCGCTGCCTGCACACGGCCGATGCGGTGGTGCTGTGCAACGCCGGCGATGCGCCGCGTCTGCTGGCGCCGCTGCCCACCGGCACGCCCTGGCCGCTGCGCCGCGTGCGCGGCCAGACCACGCTGCTGCCGGCCGACCTGCCGGGCCTGCCCACGCTGCCGCGGCCGCTGGCCGACACCGGTTATGCGCTGCGGCTGGCCGATGGCCGGCTGCTGTGCGGCGCCACCTCGCAGCCCGATGACGAGGATGGTGAAGTTCGTGCCGGTGACCATCTGCTCAACCTGGCCACGTTGCACCGGCTGACCGGCTGGGCCGGTGCGGTGGAAGCCGGCCGCACAGACGGGCGGGTCGGCGGGCGGGTCGACGGGCGGGTCGGCTGGCGGCTGCAGAGCGACGACCGCCTGCCACTGCTGGGCCCGGTGCCCGATGGCAGCGTGGCGCCGGGCACCCGCCGCGTCGATCAACCGCGCCGGGTGCCGCGCCACGCCGGCCTGTTCGTCTTCACCGCGCTCGGATCACGCGGCATCACCCAGGCGGCGCTGGGCGCCGAGGCCCTGGCCTCGTGGATCACCGGCGATCCGCTGCCGCTGCCGGCCTCGCTGCTGGACGCGCTGGACGTGGCGCGCTTCACCAGCCGCGCGGTGCGCAAGGCCGGTTGACGCCGCGCGGCGGCGCAGCGGCCCCGTGGGGGCGCCTTCCTCAGTCGAAATCGAGCGTGCGCACGCCCTGCGACGTGCCCAGCAGGCACACCCGCGCGCGGTGGCGGGCGAAGATGCCCACCGTCACCACGCCGGGCCACTGGTTGACCTCGGTCTCCATCGCCATCGGGTCGGTGATCTGCAGGCCGCGCACGTCGAGGATCAGGTTGCCGTTGTCGGTGGTCACGCCGGCGCGCACCGTGGCCTGGCCGCCGTAGGTGGTGGTGAAGCGCCGCGCCACCTGCGCCGCGGCCATGGTGATCACCTCCACCGGCAGCGGGTAGCGGCCCATCACGTCGACCAGCTTGCTCTCGTCGGCGATGCAGACGAAGCGATCGGCCAGGTCGGCCACGATCTTCTCGCGCGTCAGCGCCGCGCCGCCGCCCTTGATCATGAAGCCGCGGTGGTCGATCTCGTCGGCGCCGTCGATGTAGACCGGGATGTGATCGACCTCATTGGCGTCCAGCACGGTGATGCCATGGCCTCGCAGCCGCGCCGTGCTCTGCACCGAGCTGCTGACCGCGCCGGCGATGCGGTCCTTCATCGTGGCCAGCGCATCGATGAAGCAGTTGACCGTGGAGCCGGTGCCCACGCCCACCACGGTGCCGGGCACCACGTAGGCCAAAGCGGCGCGGCCGACGAGGGCCTTGAGTTCATCCTGGGTCATGGGGCGGGTCGCTGTGCGAAAGGCGGGGATGGGTCTGGGACAATCCTCAATTATGGCTTTCGTCCCCTACGCCCTCACCCGCCCCTTCCTGTTCGGCCTCGACCCCGAGCGCGCCCACGACCTGACGATGGAGTCGATCGCCACGCTGCAGGGCACACCGCTGCAATGCCTGTGGTCGCAAGCGCGCGTGGACGACCCGGTCAGCGTGGCGGGGCTGACGTTTCCCAACCGCATCGGCCTGGCCGCCGGGCTGGACAAGAACGGCCGCTGCATCGACGGCCTGGGCGCGATGGGCTTCGGCTTCATCGAGGTGGGCACGGTCACGCCCCAGACGCAGCCGGGCAACCCCAAGCCACGCATGTTCCGCCTGCCCGAACGCGAGGCGCTGATCAACCGGCTGGGCTTCAACAACGAGGGCCTGTCGGCTTTCGTCGCCAACGTGCGGCGCGCGCGCAGCTTTCGCGCAGCCGGCGGCATCCTGGGCCTGAACATCGGCAAGAACGCCGCCACGCCGATCGAGGACGCGGCCAGCGACTACCTGCTGGGCCTGGACGGCGTGTACCCCCACGCCGACTATGTGACGGTCAACATCAGCAGCCCCAACACCCAGAACCTGCGTGCGCTGCAGAGCGACGAGGCGCTGGACGCGCTGCTCGGTGCGCTGCAGAAGCGCCGGCGCAAGCTGGCCGCTCAACACCGGCGTCAGGTGCCGATGTTCGTGAAGATCGCACCCGATCTCGACGACGCGCAGGTCAAGGTGATCGCCGCCACGCTGAAGGCCAACGGCATCGACGGCGTGATCGCCACCAACACCACCATCAGCCGCGACGCGGTGATCGGCCTACCGCATGCCGACGAGGCCGGAGGCCTGAGCGGGCGGCCGGTGTTCGAGGCCAGCAACCGGGTGATCGGCATGCTGCGCGCCGAGCTGGGCGCCGGCTATCCGATCATCGGCGTGGGCGGCGTGATGAGCGGCGCCGATGCCGTCGCCAAGATCCGCGCCGGCGCCGACCTGGTGCAGATCTACACCGGGCTGATCTACAAGGGCCCGGCACTGGTGGCCGAGGCCGCGCGGGCGCTGGCCAAGGTCTGCTGAACCACGGGCGCCGCTGCGCCCGTCCGGCAACGGCGCTTCAGAACCCGTCGAGCGACGGGAACGGGTGATCGCCGATCACGCAGGCCCACAGCACGCAGGCCACGCCCAGGTCGCCGGTCCACAGCGAATGGCGGCCCTGGCCGTGCAGCCGCCGCTGCTGCTCGACCTGGCCGGCGGCATGCATCGCCAGCGCGCGGGCGCGGTCCTGCCAACGTGCATCACCGGTGCGCCGCCACAGCTTGTGCAGCGCCAGCGCGCTGCCGATCGTGCCGTGGCACAGCGACGGGCCCTTGTTCAGCGGGCCGGCCTGCCAGGTGAGTTCACCGGCCGCGTCCAGCAGCGTGTCCCAGTCGGGGCTGCGCGGCACGCTGGCCAGCCGGCAGATGATGCCCGGCGCGCCATGGCAATCCTGCACCAGCCGCTTCTGGTCGGTGCGGCTGCCGTCGATGGCTGGCAGCCAGTTGGCGCCGCCATCGGCGCGTAACGCGGTGGCCTGCAGCGTGACCAGCGCGCGCGCGGTGATGCGCGCCACCTGCGCATCCGGCAGCAGCGCGGCGCCGCGCAGGAACGGGTAGACATTGCCGGCAAAGCCGTGGCCGGCCCCCAGCATGCGCTGCCCCGGCCGGCCGTAGAGGTCTTGCACCCAGACCCAGGTACCGGTCTCGGGATCGGGTTCCATCTCGGCTTCCAGCGCATCGGCGGCCTGGCGCACCAGCGTGCCCCAGCGCGCCTCGCCAGTGGCCTCGGCCAGGAAGATCGCCGCCAGCACCGTGCCCGCGTTGCCCCACAGCGCCTCGCGCGCGGTGTTGTGCAGGTTGCCGGCGATGGCCTCGTGCAGGCGCTGCGCCAGGGCCTCGCCGGGCTGCAGCGTCCACCGCAGCAGGTCCATGCCGACGTCGCCGAGCAGGAACGACGCGCTGCCGTGGCGATGGTCGGCCAGGCTGGCGTGGTTGACGTCGCGCAGCCGGATCAGCAGCGGCAGGAAATCGGGCAGCGGCCGGGTCGCATCGATGGCGCAGGCCCGCGCCAGGTGCTGCAGCGCCAGCACCACGCCGGCGGCGCCGTGGTAGAGCGGACGATCGATGTGCCCCGGGCTGTCGGGGTCGTCCAGCGGGTGCGTCAGCCAGCCCTCGCCAGGCCGGTACTCGGTGAGCGCCGCGTCGACGATGCGGGTGATCGCCGCGCGGGCGGCTGCCTCGTCCCAGGGGGCACTCTGCAGCGGCTCGTGCCGCGCGGGATCGAACAGGCCGGTCATGGTCATGCGCTGCACCTCGGTGGACGTGGCCGCGATGCTACGTCGTCGAAGAGGCAGCGCCGCCGGGTGGCCGGCCGCCTGCGCGGTCGAAGGTTCAGACCAGCGTCACGCCGGTCTTGCTCTGCAGCTCTTCGCGGCTGATGCCGGGGGCCGTCTCGACCACCTTCAGCCCGTGCGGGGTGATGTCCATCACCGCCAGGTCGGTGATGATGCGGTCGACCACGCCCACGCCGGTCAGCGGCAGCGTGCAAGCGGGCAGGATCTTCAGGTCGAAGCCGCCGTCCTTGCGCTTGGCCACGTGCTCCATCAGCACCACCACGCTCTTGACGCCGGCCACCAGGTCCATCGCGCCGCCCATGCCCTTGACCATCTTGCCGGGGATCATCCAGTTGGCCAGGTCGCCGCGCTCGCTGACCTGCATCGCGCCCAGGATCGACAGGTTGATCTTGCCGCCGCGGATCATCGCGAAGCTCTCGGGGCTGCCGAAGA
>JAURXG010000120.1 GCA_030654555.1 Aquabacterium sp. | reverse complement strand
GGAGCCAGCAGCACCAGCGAGAAGATCATGCCCACGCTCTGCGCCCAGTCGGGCAGCGCGGTGTAGTGCAGGTGGTGCGGAGCGGCCCAGATGTAGGTGAAGTTCAGCGCCCAGAAGTGCACGATCGACAGCCGATAGCTGTAGACCGGGCGGCCGGCCTGCTTGGGGATGTAGTAGTACATGATCCCCAGGAAGCCCGCGGTCAGGAAGAAGCCCACCGCGTTGTGGCCGTACCACCACTGCACCATCGCGTCCTGCACGCCGGCATAGGCCGAGTAGGACTTGGTCAGGCTGACCGGGATGGCCGCGCTGTTGACGATGTGCAGCAGCGCCACCGCGATGATGAACGCGCCGAAGAACCAGTTCGCCACGTAGATGTGGCGGATCTTGCGCGTGCCCACCGTGCCGAAGAAGACGATGGCGTAGGACACCCACACGACCGCGATCAGCAGGTCGATCGGCCACTCGAGCTCGGCGTATTCCTTGCCCTGGGTCATGCCCAGCGGCAGGGTGATCACCGCAGCGACGATCACCAGGTTCCAGCCGATGAAGGTGAACATCGCCAAGCTGGGCAGGAAGAGCCGCGTCTGGCAGGTGCGCTGCACCACGTGGTAGCTGGTGGCGAACAGCACGCTGCCGCCGAACGCGAAGATCACCGCGTTGGTGTGCAGCGGACGCAGCCGGCCATAGCTGAGCCAGGGGATGCCGAGATTGAGCTCGGGCCAGGCCAGCTGGGCGGCGATGATCACGCCCACCAGCATGCCCACGATGCCATAGACCACCGCCATCAACGCGAAGCCGCGTACGACGGTGTCGCTGTAAACCGGTGCGGTCGTTGTGGAGCTGCTTGCCATTGAGACTCCTCCTTCCAGGATTTCAAGTTGGTTCAATTCGACGAACTGCGCGATTGTTCGGGTAGTTACGGAGGCCGCGATTGATCGGCATCAACCGCAGCCGGATCGCTTTCCAGAATTCGGGAACCTTCTCGTTCGACGTCGTCGAACTGCCCCTTGTGCAAGGCCCAGCCGAAGACGCCGACGATCAGCAGCACCAGCACGGCCGACAGCGGAATGAGCAGGTAGAGGATGTCCATGCAAGCGGCCTGTCAGCGCAACATGCTGCGTCAACGCGCAAGACGCAACGAGTTGACGATCACCAGCAGCGAACTGCTGGCCATGCCCAGGCCCGCGGCCCAGGGCGGCAGCCAGCCCGTCAGCGCCAGCGGAATGCAGACGCCGTTGTAGGCCGCGGCCCACCACAGGTTCTGCCGCACCACCGCCATCGTGCGGCCAGCCAGGTCGTGGGCCAGCACCAGATCGCCCAGCCGGCTGGAGACCACCACGGCATCGGCCTGCGCACGCGCCACCAGCGCGCCCTGCCCCATCGCGAAGCTGACGTCTGCGCGCGCCAGCACCGGCGCGTCGTTGATGCCGTCGCCCACCATCGCCACCCGCAGCCCGCCGGCCTGTGCAGCGGCCACCTCGGCCAGCTTGCTCTCCGGCGTGGCGCCGCCGATCACCGCATCGACCACCAACCGCCGGCCCATGCGCTCGGCACGCTCGGCCCGGTCGCCCGACAGCAGCACCACCTGCAGGCCGCGCTGGCGCAGCGCGGCGACCGCGGCGCGGGCATCGGGCCGCAGCGCTTCGTCGAAATCGAAGCGCACCAGGGCCCGGTCTTCGACGCCTAACCACACGGCGGCGCGGCCATCGCCCGTTGGCGACGGCGGTGCGTCCACGCCGTCGACGGCGCCGACGAAGCTCGCGCGGCCCAAGCGCCAGCGCCGGCCTTCGGCATCCAGGGCCTGCAGGCCCTCGCCCGGGCGTTCCTGCACATCGCGCCAGGCCGTCGCGTCGGTCACCGGGCCGCCTTCGCCGGCGGCGGCCACCAGCGCCTTCGACAGCGGATGGCTGGACCAGCCGGCCAGCCCGGCGGCATGCGCCAGCCACTGCGCATCGCTGAAGTCGGGCAGCGCGCACGCCGAACCCAGCCGCTGCAAGCCCGACCACTGCAGGTGCTCGTCGGTCACCGTGCCGGTCTTGTCGAAGTAGATGCGGTCGACCTGGGTCAGGCCCTCCAGTGCGTCCAGCCGCTGCAGCAGCACGCCGCGCCGGGCCAGTGCGCTGGCCGCCGACAGCAGCGCCGAGGGTGCCGCCAGCGACAAGGCGCAGGGGCAAGTGACGATCAGCACCGACACGGCCACCCACACCGCGCGGCCGGGGTCGATCACGCTCCACACCGCCGCGGCGCCGGCCGCCAGCACCAGCACCGCCCACAGGAAGGGCGCGGCCCAGCGATCGGCGGCCCGGGCCAGCGATGGCCGCTGGCTCATCGCATCGCGCATCAGCGCGACGATGCCCTCGAGCCGCGTGTCGGCGCCCACCCGGTCGATGCGCACCACCACCGGCGCGCCCAGGTTCACGCTGCCGGCCACCACCGCCGCGCCCAGCGGCTTGGCCACCGGTGCGCTCTCGCCGGTGAGCAGCGCTTCGTCGGCGCGCGTGGCGCCCTCGATCACCGCGCCGTCGGCCGGAAAGGCCTGGCCCACCGGCACGCGCACCCGGTCGCCGGGCATCAGCCGCTGCACGCTCACCGACTCGGCATGGCCCTGTGCATCGAGGCGCAGCGCGGTCTCGGGCATGCCCGACAGCGTGGCTTCGAGCACCTGCGCCACCTTGTGGCGTGCACGCGTCTCCAGCAGCCGGCCGGCCAGCAGGAAGCTGACGAACATCGTCAGCGAGTCGAAGTAGACCTCGTGGCCGAACAGCCCGTCGGGGTCGAAGGTGGCGCCGGTGCTGGCCACGAAGGTGACCAGCACGCCCAGCGCCACCGGCACGTCCATGCCGATGCGGCGCGCGCGCAGGCTGCGCCAAGCGCCGCTGAAGAACGGCCCGGCGGCGAACACCATCACCGGCAGGCTCAGCAGCCAGCTGCCCCAGTTCAGCAATTGCCGCAGATCGGGCGCCAGCTCGTTGCCGCTGGCCACGTAGCTGGGCGTGGCCATCATCATCACCTGCATCGCGCAGAAGGCCGCGACGAACAGCCGCCACACCGCCTGCCGGTGCTCGAGCTTGCGGGTCTCGCGCGATTCGAGCGCGGTGTCGGGCGTGGCGTCGTAGCCCGCCGCGCGGATGGCCAGCACGATGTCGGCCATGCGGGCACGCTGCGGTTGCCACTGCACCCGCGCGCGCTCGCCGGCCGCGCTGACGGTGGCCTCCACCACGCCGTCGACCCGCGCCACCGCCTGCTCGATCAGGCCGGCACAGGCCGCGCAGTGCATGCCGGTGATGCGCAGCGACGAATCGGCCAGCGCCTCGCCGGCGGCGGTGGTGCTGTAGCGCGTGAAGCGCCGCAGCTCGACCGGATCGTCGAGCACGGCCAGGCCCTGCGGCGCGCTGGCGGTGGCGGCAGAGGGGTCAGGCACGGTGGAAGCAAGCACGGCGGCGGCGGAAAGCGGCATGTTGAAATCGGGACGGTCGGCCCACCGGGGCAGACGCTGGCGGCCGCGGTTCGGGGCTGCGCTAATCTAGTGGTTCTCCCGAGGGTTACACATGATCTATGTCAAGGCAAAAAACCCCGTCCCGGCAATGCCAGCCGCGTGGGTACTGCGCAGGGCCGCAGCCGGCCTGCGCGCTGCCTTGCTGTGGGGCGCCACGGCGCTGGCCGGGGTGGCCGCCGCTCAGGGTGTGGGAGAACAACCCCAACGGCTGCAGGCCATCACGCTGACGGCGGGCATGCACATCATCCGCGCCGAAGTGGCGATCACCCCCGAACAGCGGCAGAAGGGCCTGATGTACCGGCGCGACCTGGCCACCCACGAGGGCATGCTGTTCGTCTTCGACGAGCCTGCGCCGCAATGCTTCTGGATGAAGAACACGCCGACGCCGCTGACCATCGCCTTCCTCGCCGACGACGGCAGCATCGTCAACCTGGCCGACATGAAGCCCTTCGACGAGGCCTCGCACTGCTCGGCCAAGCCGGTGCGCTTCGTGCTGGAGATGAACCAGGGCTGGTTCGCCAAGCGCGGTCTCAAGTCGGGCTTCAAGCTAGCCGGCACGCCGTTCAAATAGTCCCCCCGAAGCGCCAGCGGCGCGCCCCGGGGGGCGCCGCTGGCGGCCCGGCGGAGCCGGTTCCGCGGCGGCTGCTCGGCCTGAATGCAACGAGGGCCGAACGGCAATGCCGTCCGGCCCTCGTCATGTCAGCCGCAGCTTGCCGATCAGGCGAAGTTCGCGGCCGCGAAATCCCAGTTGACGAGCGAGGTCAGGAAGGTCTCGACGAACTTCGGACGCGCATTGCGGTAGTCGATGTAGTAGGCGTGCTCCCACACGTCGATGGTCAGCAGGGCCTTGTCGGCGCCGGTCAGCGGGGTGGCGGCGTTGCTGGTGTTGACGATGTCGACCGAGCCGTCGGCCTTCTTCACCAGCCAGGTCCAGCCCGAGCCGAAGTTGCCCACCGCGCTCTTGGTGAAGGCTTCCTTGAAGGCGGCGTAGCTGCCCCACTTGGCATTGATGGCCGCGGCCAGCGCGCCGGTGGGCTCACCGCCGCCGGCGGGCTTCATGCTGTTCCAGAAGAAGGTGTGGTTCCACACCTGGGCGGCGTTGTTGAAGATCGGGCCCGACGACTTCTTGACCACGTCTTCCAGCGCCAGGCCGGCGAACTCGGTGCCGCCGACCAGGTTGTTCAGGTTGGTCACATAGGCCTGGTGGTGCTTGCCGTAGTGGTACTCGAAGGTCTCGGGCGAGATGTGCGGCATCAGCGCGTCGGTGGCGTAAGGCAGGGCCGGCAGGGTGTAGCTCATGGAGATGTCCTTGAGAGGGCGGCGCGGTGCTGCGCCTGGGGTGGAAGGTGAAGGGCTGATCATGCGGTGCAACGATTGT
>JAURXG010000117.1 GCA_030654555.1 Aquabacterium sp. | reverse complement strand
GGCGGCCGCCGCGGCGCCGGTCGCCGCCACCAGGGCGCTGGACGACAGGCTGTCCAGCGCGGGCGGCGTGGCGGCGGGCATCAACACGGTGGCCGCATGGGTGGCGCCGGTGCGCGCCACCAGCGGCAGCGTCGCGGCCAGCTGGTGCGGCAGCAGCGAATCGGCCATGTCGCGGACCGGCTCGGGCGCCTGGGCCAGCACCTGCTGGGCACGGCTGCCCTTGGGCAGCGACAAGCCCATCGCGGGCGCCATCTCCGCCAGGGCGCCACGCGCGGCATCCACCGCGCGCCGCAGATCGGGCAGACCGAAGCCCAGCGCGCGGCCGTGGCGCTGGGCCACGGCCTCCAGCCGCTGCGGCAGCGTCTGCTCGTCGCCCTGCCAGACCGCCTCGGACAGCTCGTTGGCCGCCACCGACATCCAGCGCAGCCGTTCGGGGCCGTGGGCCATCGGCTGCGCGGGTGAGGCCGACTCGGGCCGGCGCATGCAGCGCTGCAGCGTGTCGGGCAGTCCCCAGTGGCGCGCCACGCCCACGCCCAGCGCCTCGAAGCCCAGGCCCAGCACCATGCCGGCGGCCCGGTCGGCCTGCAGATCGGGATGGATGCGCGAGTCGGCCGTGGGCGGTGTCAGCCGCAGCTGGTCGCGGATGGCCTCGGCCTCGTCGGGAAAGTAGTACTCGGCCAGCAGCTTGCCGAGGTTGTAGAACATCGCGCCGAGGAAGGCCTCCTCGGCGTCGCGCACGCTCGACGACAGCGCATGCGCCAGCTGCCCGGCCAGCAGCGAGCGCAGGAATTCCTCCTTCAAGCGTTGGGCGTGCTGCTTGTCCTTCATGTGCTCGACGAGCACCAGCGACAAGGCCAGGTTGCGGATGCCCGCCAGCCCCACCAGCGCCACCGCGCGCGAGACCGTGGCCACGCCGTGGTTGTTGCGGCGGTACTGGGCGGTGTTGACCATGCGCAGCAGCTTCTGCGTCAGCGCCACGTCCTTCAGGATCTCGTCGGCCAGCGTGCTCAGGCTCTCGCTGTCGGAGCTGGCCATGCGCTGGATGCGCAGCACATGCTCGGTCAGCGCCGGGAAGTCGCTCTTGTGGCGCATGCGCCGCAGCAGGAAGTCCAGCGTGCCGTGGCCGCTGCCGCTGTCGGGCACCGGATCGTCGGCCGGCGCCAGCCACTGCATCAGCGCATCGCGCAGGCTGGCGGCGCTGTCGTAGCGGTTGGCCGGGTCGCGCGCGATGGCGCGCTGCACGATGCCACGCAGCCGGTCGTCGGCGTCGGCCGATTCGGGCAGCAGCAGGTCCTCCTGCTGCACCCGGCGCAAGGCCGCGCGCGGCTCGCGCTCGGCCAGCAAGGGCTTGCCGCACAACAGCTCGCCCAGCACCAGACCGGCGGCAAACACGTCCATCTGCGGCGACGGCGCGGCGGCGGCCGCCGCCTCGGGCGACAGGTAGCCGGGCGTGCCGACGATGCAGCCGGCCAGGCCATCGGGCGCATCACCGCCGGTACCGGCCATCCTTGCGGCGATGCCGAAGTCCATCACCCGGGCGCGGCCCTCGGCGTCGAGCAGGATGTTCGACGGCTTCAGATCGCGGTGCACGATGCCTTGCGCGTGGGCGGCGCGCAGCGCGTCCACCACGCCCAGCATCAGCTCCACCGCCTCGCGCGCCGGCCGCGCGCCGCGCTGGTGGATCTGCTCGGCCAGCGTGAGGCCGGGCACCAACTCGAACACCAGGCAGGGCTGGCCGTCGATCTCGTCGGCCTCGAACACTGGCACGATGTGCGGGTGCGCCAGCCGGCTGACCGCACGCGCCTCGTTCAGCCACTGGCTCACCGGCTGGACCGTGGCGTCGCGCCGCAGCAGCTTGAGTGCCACCTCGCGGTCCAGCCGCTCGTCGTGGGCGCGCCAGACGGTGGCCTGCGCGCCCCGTCCCAGCATGGCCTGCAGGCGAAACCGGCCCAGGCGCTGGCCGGGCTTGGGCTGGCTCATGAGGAGGCCCTGGCCGCTGGCGAGCGCGCCGGCGCGTGCGCGGGCGGATGAACGCCGGGCTGCGCCGCGCCGGCCTCGTCAGGCTGCTCGTGCGGGGCGATGCCCTGTGCGGCCAGCTGCACCTCCTGCAGCGAGATGCCCAGCACACGGCCATAGCGTTGCACCACCCGGTGCAGGAAGGCCGCGCGGTGGTGGGCCGGCACGGTGCGCGAATCGACCACCTCGTTGGCGCAGCTGGCGCTCAGGCGCAGCAGGTCGTTGTCGCCGTCGGCATGGTGCACCGGCGCGGTCAGCGGCACACGGCGCAGCATCGGCAGCACCGTGTCGTCCAGCCCCCAGTAGCGGGCCACCGCGGCACCCAGCGCGTCGATGTCGACGCCCAGCACGGCAAAGGAGGCGCCCTCCTCGCTCATGCCCGGGTCCTCGGACTCGCCGGCGCGCACCGGCGGCGCCGGCAGCATCAGGCGGCGGATCTGCGCCGCCTCTTCCGGAAAGTGGTACTGCACGGCCAGCCGGCCCAGGCTCTGCAGCATCGCCAGCAGGTACACCACCTCGGCGTCGTAGCCCGCCGGGCGCAGCCACTGCGCCACGCGGCCGGCCAGGCGCACGCGCTCGATCAGGTTGGCCAGGTCGGTGGCATGCGCCTCGTTGAGCGGCCCCGGCCAGGGGCGCATCGCCGTCGCCGCGCGGCGCACGCCTTCCAGGCCGATCATGTCGATGGCCCGACGGATGGTCAGGATCGCCCCATTGCCGCCGCCCAGCGCACCACGCAGCTTGCTGCCGTTGACGGTGCGCAGCAGTTCGAAGGTCAGCCCCACGTCCTGGATCACGATCTCCGACAGCTCGGTGTTGCGCTCGCGCTCCAGGCTGGCCAGGCGCACCGCGCGCGCCGCACCGCCCGGCATCGCCGGCAGCAGGCCCGCGGCGCGCATGCGGTCGAGCAGCAGCACGATCGGCCCGCCGCTGGCATCGCCATCGGTGCGCAGCCAGCCGTTGAGCGCCCGCTCCAGCGTGCGTGCATTGCGGTAGCGCTGGCGCTCCTGGCGGTCGGTGGCCCGGTTGACGATGGCGCGCAGCGCCTCGGGAATCGGGTGCGTGCCGGTCCAGGGCAGGCGCACGATCTCGCGCCCCAGCGGCGGCATGCGCTCGATCACCAGCGCGGTGTCGGCCAGGTCCAGCGGCGCCACGCCGGCCAGCGCGTGGTGCATCACCAGGCCCATGGCCAGCACGTCGCGCTCGGCCGCCCGGCGATGGCCCGGCAGGCCGCCGCCGTCGCCCTCGGGCGGCAGGGCCACGCCCAGGCCCAGCAGCCTGCAGCCGGTGCCCTCCGCCAGCGACAACATGCTGATCTGCAGATCGTGGTGGGCGATGCCGGCCTCGTGCGCGAAGGCCAGCGCCTCGATCACCTGCAGCATCCACGGCACCAGTTCAGCCGGCGCGAAGCCCTTGCTGCCCAGTTTCTCGGCCAACGTGACGGTGTTGCCGCGGTCATAGGCGACGTAGGGCCAGCGCTCGTGCTCGCCCACCTCCACCACATGCGCCAGGCCCGGATGGTCGATGCGCGACGCGCGCCTTGCGTTGTCCAGCCAGTGCTGCAGGGCCGCGGCATCGGCCGGCTGGCTGCGTGGCAGCGCGAGAATCAATTCCTGGTTGACCCGCGGATCGGACACCAGCCAGACCATCGTGCGCGTGCTCTTGCCCAGCAGGCGAAGCAGCTGGAAACGGCCAAGGTGGCGCACGGCATTGGCCGTTGGGACAGGACGAGGCGGCGGTGTTGCAACCATGGGACGGCTCTCTCAAGCAACTCTTGCTTGGCCACTTTGCTTGACCCGGCCGGCACCTGACGCACAGCGGCAAGTCCGGAGGGGTGCTAGGGATGTGGCTCGATTGGACCGAAGCCCGGCCGACGGCGGTGCCCCGAACAAGCGCCGCTTGGCAGCGCAGTTCGGCGCGCAGGCACTTGGGGTCCGCCACGCCCGCGGGGCCTTTGTGCCAAAATCGAAAGAGCCTTCATCGAGGGCTTTCAGCCCTCCCGGCCCCCAAGGAACAACGATGAGCAGCGACCTGATCAAGCACACCACTGATGCCACTTTCGAAGCCGATGTGTTGAAGTCGGACACGCCCGTGCTGGTGGACTACTGGGCCGAGTGGTGCGGCCCCTGCAAGATGATCGCCCCGATCCTCGACGAGACCGCCAAGGAATTCGGCTCGCGCCTGCAGATCGCCAAGATGAACGTCGACGAGAACCGCGAGGTGCCGGCCAAGTTCGGCATCCGCGGCATCCCCACGCTGATGTTGTTCAAGGGCGGCCAACTCGCCGCCACCAAGGTGGGCGCCCTCTCCAAGGCCCAATTGACGGCCTTCATCGAGCCGCATCTATAATCTGCGCATTGCCTCGGCTGATTGCGCCACAAGCGCGCCGCCGCGGCCTCAAGCTCAAGCCACCTCGCCTGCGGGTTCTTTGCCCGGCCCGGCGCGAGGTTCCGGCCTCCCACCCAGCGTCCCCGATGTCCGCCCGGCTTGTCTGCGGGCGATGTCGCAGCAGCCCGGTCTGCGTGACGCTGGCGTGAGGGCCTCTGTTGGCGGTGCCGCCCTGAGGGCGGCCAGCCATCTCCCGGTTTCGTGTCCCTGGCCCGGCACGCTGCCCCACACCCCCCGGTGATTCCCCAAATGCATCTCTCAGAACTGAAGGCGCTCCACGTCTCCGCACTCATCACGATGGGCGAGGCGCTGGAGATCGACAACGTCGCCCGCCTGCGCAAGCAGGAGCTGATGTTCGCCATCATGAAGAAGCGCGCCAAGGGCGGCGAACAGGTGTTCGGCGACGGCGTGCTCGAGGTGCTGCCCGACGGCTTCGGCTTCCTGCGCTCGATCGAGGCCAGTTACATGGCCAGCACCGACGACATCTACCTGTCGCCCAGCCAGATCCGCCGCTTCAACCTGCACACCGGCGACCTGATCGAGGGCGAGGTGCGGGTGCCCAAGGACGGTGAACGCTACTTCGCGCTGGTCAAGGTCGACCGGGTGAACGGCGTCACGCCCGAGGAGAGCAAGCACAAGATCATGTTCGAGAACCTGACGCCGCTCTTCCCGAAAGAGCCGTTCAAGCTCGAGCGCGACAACTACAAGGGCGAAGAGAACGTCACCGGCCGCATCATCGACCTGATCGCGCCCATCGGCAAAGGCCAGCGCGCGCTGCTGGTGGCCCAGCCCAAGACCGGCAAGACGGTGATGATGCAGCACATCGCCCACGCGCTGGTGGCCAACCACCCCGAGATCCACCTGATCGTGCTGCTGGTCGACGAACGGCCCGAAGAAGTGACCGAGATGATCCGCACCGTGCGCGGCGAGGTCATCTCCTCCACCTTCGACGAGCCCGCCGCGCGCCACGTGCAGGTGGCCGAGATGGTGATCGAGCGCGCCAAGCGCCTGGTCGAGATGAAGAAGGACGTGGTGATCCTGCTCGACTCGATCACCCGCCTGGCGCGTGCCTACAACAACGTGCTGCCGTCGTCGGGCAAGGTGCTGACCGGCGGTGTCGACGCCAACGCGCTGCAGCGGCCCAAGCGCTTCTTCGGCGCGGCGCGCAACGTCGAGGAAGGCGGCTCGCTGACCATCATCGGCACCGCGCTGATCGACACCGGCTCGCGCATGGACGAGGTGATCTACGAAGAGTTCAAGGGCACGGGCAACTGCGAGATCCACCTCGATCGCCGCATGGCCGAGAAGCGTGTCTACCCGTCGATCCTGATCAACAAGACCGGCACCCGGCGCGAGGAACTGCTGCTCAAGCCCGAGATCATGCAGAAGACCTGGATCCTGCGCAAACTGCTCTACAACATGGACGAGATCGAGGCGATGGAGTTCGTGCTCGACAAGATGAAGTCGACCAAGAACAACCTCGACTTCTTCGACATGATGCGGCGGGGCGGTTAACCAGTTTCCTGCCACCTGCCGACACGCTATAATCACGGGTTTTCCGCTTGCGGAAAGTGCGCGGCGTGGTGCAGCGTGGCTTCCGACAACACAGCGATAGATCCAAGAAGGTAGGTTCCCCATGAAAGACGGCATTCACCCCAACTACCGCGACGTGTGCTTCGTCGACCTGTCCAACGGCTTCAAGTTCGTCACCCGCTCGACGGTGAACACGAAAGAAACCGTCAAGATGGACGACGGCCGTGAACTGCCGCTGGTGAAGCTGGAAACCACCAGCGAGACCCACCCCTTCTACACCGGCACGCAGAAGAGCATCGACAGCCTGGGCGGCCGTGTCGAGAAGTTCCGCAACAAGTTTGCGAGCCTGGGCCTGAACAAGAAATCGTCGTAATCGACGCCACGCGCAGCGCCGGCCCCGCCGGCACGCGGGTTGTACCAGGTTGGTACCAGGGCAGCTTCGGCTGCCCTTTTTCATGCGCTCGCCGGGTTGTCTGCGGCTGGCCTTCTATCATCGACCGGTGACCCTCAAGCCCAACCCAGCCCTGGTGACGCGCGACGCCGCCCGGCGCCTGCCGCGGCTGGCGCTGCTGCTGTTCTGCGCCGCCTATGTGCTGCCGGGGCTGTTCGGGCGCGACCCCTGGCGCGGCGCCGACCTGAACGCCTTCGGGCTGATGCTGGCCATCGCCGAGGGCCGCACCTCCTGGCTGGCGCCGGCGCTCGGCGGTGTGCCCACCGATGCCGCGCTGCTGCCGCACTGGATCGGCGCGCTGGCGATCCTGGCCGGCCGGGGCTGGCTCGACCCGGCGCTGGCCGCCCGGCTGCCGTTTGCGCTGCTGCTGGTGCTGACACTGGTGGCGGTCTGGTACGCCACCTTCCACCTGGCGCGCAGCGAGGCCGCCCAGCCCCTGCCGCTGGCGTTTGGCGGCGAGGCCTCGCCGGTCGACTACGCGCGCGCGATCGCCGACGGCGCGCTGCTGCTGGTGATCGCCACGCTGGGCCTGCTGCAGCTGGGCCACGAGACCACGCCCGAGCTGGCCCAGCTGGCGGCCGCGGCCTGCCTGCAGTGGGCGCTGGCTGCCGCACCGCACCGGGGCTGGCAGGCCCGCGCCGGCGTGCTGCTGGCGCTGCCGGCGCTGTCGGCCTGCGGTGCGCCGGCGATGGCGCTGGTGCTGGGTGCCGGCGCGCTGGGCCTGTGCTGGCGCACCCGCGATGCCGGCCTGAAATCGCTGGCGCCCTGGCTGGTGCTGGCGATGCTGATGGCGGCGCTGCTGGCCTGGCCCGCCGGCAGCTGGGCCTGGCGGGTGGCGCCGGTGATCGAGCCGGCCCTGCTCGCGCGGCTGCTGCTGTGGTTCCTGTGGCCGGCCTGGCCGCTGGCGTTGTGGACGCTGTGGGGCTGGCGCCAGCACCTGGCGCAGCGCCACCTGGCGATCCCGTTGCTGGGCCTGGGCGTGGCGCTGGCGGCCTGCGTGGCCATGGACGGCTCCGACCGCGCGCTGATGCTGGGCCTGCCCGGCATCGCGGTGCTGGCGGCGTTTGCGCTGCCCACGCTGCAGCGCGGCAGCACCGCCGCCATCGACTGGTTCTCGGTGTTCTTCTTCAGCACCTGCGCGGTGATCATCTGGATCTTCTACCTGGCCATGCAGACCGGGGTGCCGGCGCGGGCGCTGGGCACGGTGCTGCGGCTGGCGCCGGGCTTCCAGAGCCAGCAGTCGATGCCGGCGCTGGGCCTGGCGCTGCTGGCCACCGCCGCGTGGCTGGGCCTGGTGCGCTGGCGCACCGGCCGCCACCGCGAGGTGCTGTGGAAGAGCGTGGTGCTGCCGGCCGGTGGCGTCGCGCTGTGCTGGCTGCTGCTGATGACGCTGTGGCTGCCCTTGCTCGACTATGGCCGCAGCAACCGGCCCTTGGCCGAGCGCCTGGTGCGGCACGCGCCAGCCGGCGCCTGCATCGCCGCGCCGGGTGCGCCGCCTTCGCTGGTGGCGGCGCTGGAGTTCCACGGCCGGCGCCGGGTCGATGCCACCGCAACGGCGGCGGGCGGCAACTGCGCGGTGCTGATGCAGGTGCAGGCGCTGCGTGGCCCGGGCGTGCCCCGTGGCGCTGCCCTGGCCCGGTCACACAGGGCTGCGGGCTGGCAAGAGGTGGCTCGCGAGCGCCGACCGACCGACCGCAGCGAGGCGGTGGTGGTCTACCGCCGAGCCCCGGCGGCGGCGGTCAGCCCGGCACCGACGGCGCCGCTTCGCTGACCTGGGCCGCGGCCACCGCGTTGCGCACCCGGCCGGCCGGCAGCACCAGCCGAAAGCGCGAGCCCTTGCCCGGCGTGCTGTCGATCTCGAGCGTGCCGCCGTGGCGCTGCATCACATGCTTGACGATGGACAGCCCCAGCCCGGTCCCGCCGGTATCGCGCGAGCGGCTGCCGTCCACCCGGTAGAAGCGCTCGGTGAGCCGGCCCAGATGCTCGCGGGCGATGCCGATGCCGGTGTCGCGCACCTCGACCTCGCCGGCACCGTCGGGCCGGGTGTGCCAGGCGACGTGAACCTCGCCGCCCTCGGGCGTGTAGCGCACGGCGTTGGTGGCCAGGTTGGCCACTGCGCTGAGCAATTCGGCCTCCAAGCCGGCCAACTCGATCGCCGGCGTCTCGTCCAGCTTGATCACATGCCGCCCGGCCGACAGCGTGCGCGCATCGGCCACCGCGCGTTGCAGCAGCGGCGCCAGCGCCACCCAGCGATCGGTGGGCGGGCGCGGGCGGCCCTCGAGCTGCGCCAGCGACAGCAGGTCGGACACCAGCATCTGCATGCGGTCGGTCTGCTGCTGCATCAGCGTGATCACGCGCTTGCGCTCACCCTCGCTGAGCGGCAGGCTGGCCATGGTTTCGACAAAGCCGGCCAGCACCGTCAGCGGCGTGCGGATCTCGTGCGACACGTTGGCGACGAAGTCACGCCGCATCGCCTCGGCACGCAGCCGTTCGGTCACGTCCTGGGAGATCACCAGCTTCTGCAGATCGCCATAGGCCCGCACCACCACCTGCAGGCTGCCCTGGCCGCCCGGCGCGGTAAGGGTGATGGGATCGCGCCAGGCGCCTTCCTGCAGGTAGGCGACGAAGGCCGGCATGCGCACCAGGTTGGTGATGGGCTGGCCCAGGTCGCGCCGCGGGTCCAGCCCCAGGTGATCGGCCGCCACCGCGCTGCACCAGGCGATCTGGTCTTCGGCATCGAGCAGCAGCACGCCGTTGGGCGAGGCCTCGATGGCCGACAGGAACTCGTCCAGCCGCCGCCGCTCGGCCGCCAGCGCCTGCTCGCGCGCACGCAGCGCGCGCTCGATGCGGTAGGCCAGTTCGCCCCACAGGCCGGCGTCGCGCGGCGCCGTGCCGTCCAGGCCGTCTCGCAGCCAGCGCAGCAGGCGCCCGGCGCGCAGCACATCCACCAGCACCACGCTGCCCACACCCGCCAGCGCGCCGATCAGCGCACCGACATCGGCCGACTTCAGCGCCGCCCCGGCCAGGAAGCCGACCGCGCCTCCCAGGGCCAGGGCCAGCAGCGCAGCCAGCAAGCGGGGCAGCAACCAGGCCATGGACTTCAGTCGATCCGGGGCCGCAGGCTCAAGCCGGCACCGCGCCGATGTGCTGCGTCAGCCGGTAGCCGGCACCGCGCACCGTCTCGATCATGCCGGCGGCCTGCGCCGGCGCCAGCGCCTCGCGCAACCGCTTGACATGCACGTCGACCGTGCGCTCCTCGATGAAGACATGGTCGCCCCACACCCGGTCGAGCAGCTGCGCACGACTGTGCACCCGCTCGGGGTGGGTCATCAGGAAGTGCAGCAGCCGGAATTCGGTGGGGCCCATCTTCAGGTCGACGTCGCCGGAAGCCAGCCGCCGGTTGATGCGCCGGGTCGACGGGTCGAGCCGCAGGCCGGCCACCTCGACCACGTCCTCCAGCGCCTCGGGCGCCTTGCGCCGCAGCACGGCGCGGATGCGCGCCATCAGCTCGTTGGTGGAGAAGGGCTTGGTCAGGTAGTCGTCGGCGCCGGCGTCCAGCCCGGCCACCTTGTCGGTCTCTTCGCTGCGTGCGGTGAGCATGATGATCGGCAGCTCGCGGGTGCGCTCGGCGCCACGCCACTGCCGCGCCAGCGCCAGGCCCGACTGCCCCGGCAGCATCCAGTCCAGCACCACCAGGTCGGGCAACACGGCGTCGACGGCGCGCTGGGCCTGCTCGGCGGTGGCGGCAATCGTCACCTCGTGCCCGGCATGGCGCAGGTTGATGGCGATGAGTTCGGCGATCGCCGACTCATCCTCGACCACCACGATTTGGCTCATGATCTGGTGGCCCTCACCGCACCAGGTTCTCGACGGTGTCCACGGGGTTGTGGCGCACGTCGGTGCCCTTGACGATGTAGATGATCTGCTCGGCCAGGTTCTTGGCGTGGTCGCCCACGCGCTCGATGGCCTTGGCCACGAACACCAGGTCGATCGACGACGAGATGGTGCGTGGGTCTTCCATCATGTAGGTGATCAGCTTGCGCAGCAGGCCGTCGAACTCCTGGTCGATCTGGTCGTCGTGGCGCAGCACCTCGATGGCGGCCTCGACATCGAGCCGGGCAAAGGCATCAAGCACCTTGCGCAGTTGCTTGGTGGCCAGTTCGCACTCGAAGGTGAGATCGCCCACCGGCAGGCGCAGCCGGGTGGACACGCCCGAGTTGAGCAGCCGCTGCACGGTGCGGGCGATGCGCGCCGCCTCGTCGCCGATGCGCTCGAGGTTGGCGATGGTCTTGGAGACGGCGATCAGCAGGCGCAGGTCGCGCGCGGTGGGCTGGCGCCGCGCGATGATCGACGACAGGTCGCTGTCGATCTCGACCTCCATCGCGTTGACGCGCTCCTCCTGCTTGAGCACCTGGGTGGCGATCTCGCCGCTGAAGGTGGACAGCGCGAACACGGCCTGCGCCACCTGCGATTCGACCAGCCCGCCCATCTCGAGCACGCGGGTGGAAATGCCGGACAGCTCGTTGTCGAACTGCGTGGAAAGATGTTTGTCGCCCATGTCGTGTCCCCTGTGAATCAACCGAAACGGCCGGTGATGTAGTCCTCGGTGTCCTTGCGCTTGGGCTTGGTGAACACCTCCTTGGTGGCGCCGAACTCGATCAGGTCGCCCAGGTACATGTACGCGGTGTAGTCGCTGCAGCGCGCCGCCTGCTGCATGTTGTGGGTGACGATCAGCACGGTGTAGTCGGTCTTCAACTCGTGCACCAGCTCCTCGATCTTGCCGGTGGAGATCGGGTCCAGCGCCGAGGTGGGTTCGTCGAGCAGCAGCACTTCGGGCTTGATCGCGATGCCGCGCGCGATGCACAGCCGCTGCTGCTGGCCACCGGACAGGCCGGCGCCGCTCTGGTCGAGCTTGTCCTTGACCTCGTTCCACAGCGCGGCCTTCTTCAGCGCCCATTCGACGCGCTCGTCCATCTCGGCGCGCGGCAGGGTCTCGAACAGCTTCACGCCGAAGG
>JAURXG010000112.1 GCA_030654555.1 Aquabacterium sp. | reverse complement strand
GGCCAGCCGCGCCAGCTCGTCGTCGCTCTGGAACTGCACGCCCGGCTTCACCTCCCTGGGCTGGTACTTCGCCAGGGCCGGCTGCGCGGCGATGCGCCGTGTCAGGCGCAGGCTGTCGGCGGCCACCTGGCGGTCTTCGGGCGTGCTGAGGTAGTTGGCGCGGATCGCCGGCGCCACCTCGGGCTTGGGCGAGGTGATGCGCACGGTGCCGCGCGAGGTCGGGTTGAGGTTGCAGACGCTGGCGGTGAAGGCGTTGTAGCGGTGCAGCGGCTCGCCGAAGGCGTCCAGGCTCAGCGGCTGCACGTGGTACTCGACGTTGGGTGCCGCATGCGCCGGCGACGAGCGCGTGAAGCAGCCCAGCTGCGACGGCGCCATGCTCATCGGACCGCTGCGGCGCAGCAGGTATTCCAGCCCGATCAGGCCCTTGCCCAGCAGGGAGTTCGCCATGGTGTTGAGCGTCTTGACGCCCTGCACCTCGAACACCGCGCGGATCTGCAGGTGGTCTTGCAGGTTCTCGCCGACACCGGGCAGGTCGTGTGCCACGCTGATGCCATGCTGCTGCAGCAGCGCGCCGGGGCCGATGCCCGAGAGCTGCAGGATCTGTGGCGTGCCCACCGCGCCGGCGGCCATCACCACCTCGCTGCCGGCGTCGCGCAGCCGGGCGATCAGCGGCGCGCCGCGGTTGTGGTCGTGGCCCTCGGGCCGCACCTCGACGCCGGTCACGCGCAGGCCGCCGTCGGCATCGCGCGCCGTGACCAGCCGGGTGACTTGCGCGCCGGTCCACACCTGCAGGTTGCTGCGGTGCTGGATCGGCCGCAGGAAGGCCTTGGTGGCGCTCCAGCGCACGCCCTTGCGCTGGTTGACCTCGAAGTAGCCCACGCCCTCGTTGTCGCCGCGGTTGAAGTCGTCGGTGGCGGGGATGCCGGCCTGCTGCGCCGCGGCGGCGAAGGCGTCGAGGATCTCCCAGGACAGCCGCTGCTTCTCGACCCGCCACTCGCCGCCGGCACGCTCGCCGGTGGCGTCGAAGCCAGGGGCGGCGTGGTCGCCGTCGGCGCCGCGCCAGTGGTCCTCGTGCTGCTTGAAGTAGCGCAGGCAGTCGTCCCAGCGCCAGCGGGCGTCGCCGGTGGCCTGGGCCCAGCCGTCGTAGTCGCGGGCCTGGCCGCGCATGTAGATCATGCCGTTGATGCTGGAGCAGCCGCCCAGCACCTTGCCACGCGGGTAGCGCAGCTGGCGGCCGTTGAGGCCCGGGTCGGGCTCGGTGAAGTACAGCCAGTCGGTGCGTGGATTGCCGATGCAGTACAGGTAGCCGACCGGGATGTGCACCCACAGGTAGTCGTCGTTGCCGCCGGCCTCGATCAGCAGCACGCGGTGCGCCGGGTCGGCACTGAGCCGGTTGGCCAGCAGGCAGCCGGCGGTGCCGGCGCCGACGACGATGTGGGTGTAGGTGGCGTTGCTCATGACCGGTCAGTTGCGCAGCGTGGGGCTGGCCAGGATGGGAAACAGTTTCACCAGCCCGTCCGACATCACCTCGACCGCCAGCGCCGCCAGAA
>JAURXG010000111.1 GCA_030654555.1 Aquabacterium sp. | reverse complement strand
ACCAGCAAGCCGATGTAGTGCAGCTTGATCTGCTGCCAGGTGTCGTCCGACAGGCTGGCGATGTCGAACTCGTTCTGCAGCCGCTCGACGGCTTCGTCGACCCGCGTGTCGTAGAACTCGATGCGCTCGCGCTGGGCGCGCTGCTGGCCGTGCCAGTCGGCCTGCTCGAAGCGGCGCTTGGCCTCGCGGTTGGTCTCGCTGAACAACCGGTAGTGGCGGTTGAAGCCGTCGAGCATCGCCTCGGCGATGCTGTAGGCGCGGCTGTCGGTGAGGCGGTGGGGAAACATCGGCCGGGTCCTGGTTCGGGCTGGGATCGGGGCGGCATCGGGTGCGCAGCGGGTGCGCGGCCGGCGCGCGTCAGTCGGCGTTCAGGGCACCGTTCTGCGTGGCCGGCGCAGTGGTGTCGGCCAGCACCTGGGCCTGCTGCTGGCGGTAGCGCTGCTTGACCAGGGCCAGCGCGGTGTCGTAGGCCAGCCCCACTTCGGTCGCCGAGGTGGCGGTGATGCGCAGGTCTTCGAGCAGGCCGTTGTGCAGGCCGTAGACCCAGCCGTGCACCACCACGCTCTGGCCGCGTTGCCAGGCGTCGGTCACCACGGTGGTGCGGCAGACGTTGCGCGCCTGCTCCAGCACGTTCAGCTCGACCAGCGCGTTGACCTGCAGGCTCTCGTGCAGACCGGCCAGGAAGCCCTCGTGCGCGTCGCGCACGTCCTGCACGTGGCGCAGCCAGTTGTCGACCAGGCCGGCGCGCTGGTTCATCATCGCCGCGCGCACCCCGCCGCAGTTGCTGTGGCCCACCACGATGATGTGGCTGACCTTCAGCGCATCGACCGCGTACTGGATCACCGACAAGGCGTTCAGGTCGGAGTGCACCAGCAGGTTGGCCACGTTGCGGTGCACGAACAGCTCGCCCGGCAGCAGGCCGACCAGGTCGTTGGCCGGCACGCGGCTGTCGGCGCAGCCGATCCAGAGGTATTGCGGGCTCTGCTGCTGCAGCAGCCGGGTGAAGAAGCCCGGTTCGCGGGCCTCGGTCTTGGCAGCCCAGGCCCGGTTGCTCTGGAACAGCTCCTGAAGATCGGTACTCATGGACGGGGGCCTCCGGGGCGTGTCGGTCTGTTCATGTTGCAGTGCACAGTTTACGCAGCGCGCCCGGCCGGGGGCCGGCGGCCGATCGCTACATCGTCTCGGCAAACAGCTCGCGACCGATCAGCATGCGGCGGATCTCGGAGGTGCCCGCGCCGATCTCGTAGAGCTTGGCATCGCGCCACAAGCGGCCCAGCGGGTACTCGTTGATGTAGCCGTTGCCGCCGAAGATCTGCACGCCATCGCCGGCCATCTTGGTGGCCATCTCGGCGCACCACAGGATCACGCTGGCGCAGTCCTTGCGGATCTGGCGCACATGGTCGGCGCCCAGCTGGTCGAGGTTCTTGGCCACCGTGTAGGCAAAGCTGCGGCCGGCCTGCAGCACGGTGTACATGTCGGCCACCTTGCCCTGGATCAGCTGGAACTCGCCGATGCTCTGGCCGAACTGCTTGCGGTCGTGGATGTAGGGCACCACGTTGTCCATCACGCTCTGCATGATGCCCAGCGGCCCGCCGGTGAGCACCGCGCGCTCGTAGTCCAGCCCGCTCATCAGCACGCGCGCGCCGCCGCCCACCTGGCCCAGCACGTTCTGCGCCGGCACCTCGACGTCGTGGAACACCAGCTCGCCGGTGTGGCTGCCGCGCATGCCCAGCTTGTCGAGCTTCTGCGCG
>JAURXG010000110.1 GCA_030654555.1 Aquabacterium sp. | reverse complement strand
TCTTCGGGCTCGACCTCGGTCGCTTCCTGAGCCTTGCGGCCATCAAGAGCAGCCAGGCGGACCTGCTCGCCTGGCGCGATGGCCAGCCGCTGCTGGCGGGTCTGGTCTTCTTCGGCGGCTACGTGGCCGTGGCCGCGTTGTCACTGCCGGGTGCCGCGGTAATGACACTGGCCGCGGGCGCGCTCTTCGGCCTGGGCTGGGGTACCGTGATCGTGTCGTTCGCGTCGTCGATCGGCGCCACCCTCGCCTTCCTGGCCGCGCGCTGGCTGCTGGGCGGCTGGGTGCAGTCGCGCTTCGGCGACCGGCTGGCGGCGCTGAACGCCGGCATCGCCAAGGAAGGCGGCTTCTACCTCTTCACGCTGCGTCTAGTGCCGGTGCTGCCCTTCTTCGTCATCAACCTGGCGATGGGCGTGACGACGCTGCGCACCTGGTCCTTTTACTGGGTCAGCCAGCTCGGCATGCTGGCCGGCACGCTGGTCTACGTGAACGCAGGCACGCAGCTGGCGCGCATCGAGTCGCTGTCGGGCATCGTCTCGCCCGGCGTGCTGGGCTCGCTGGTGCTGCTCGGTGTCTTCCCGCTCATCGCCAAGAAGCTCATCGACCTGTTCCAGGCCCGCAAGGGCTACGCCAGGTTCAAGAAGCCGGCCCGCTTCGACCGCAACCTCGTTGTCATCGGCGGCGGCTCGGCCGGGCTGGTCACGGCCTACATCGCCGCGGCCATCAAGGCCAAGGTCACGCTGGTGGAGAAACATGCCCTCGGCGGCGACTGCCTGACCACCGGCGGCGTGCCGTCCACGGCGCTGATCCGCTCGGCCAAGTTCATCTCGCACGTGCAGCGCGCGAAGGAGTTCGGCATGCGTGGCGCCAGCGCCGACTTCGACTTCGGCGAGGTGATGGAGCGGGTGCAGCGGGTCATCAAGGAAATCGAACCGCACGACTCGGTGGAGCGCTACACCGGCCTGGGCGTCGACGTGGCCCAGGGCACGGCGCGCATCGTGTCGCCGTGGGCGGTGGAGATCACCCACCACGACGGGCGTGTGGAGACGCTCACCACGCGCGCCATCGTCATCGCGGCCGGCGCGCGGCCCTTCGTGCCGCCGATTCCCGGGCTCGCGGACCTGGGCCCGAGCGAGTTGCTCACCTCCGACAACGTCTGGCAGCTGCGCCAGCGGCCCGCGCGCCTGGTGGTGCTCGGTGGCGGCCCGATCGGCAGCGAACTGACGCAGACCTTTGCACGGCTGGGGTCGCGGGTGACGCAGGTCGAGATGCTGCCGCGCATCCTCGCCCGCGAGGACGAAGAGGAGTCAGAACTCGTCACGGCCCGCTTCCGTGACGAAGGCGTCACGGTGCTGACCGGCCACAAGGCGCTCCGCGTGCTGGCCGGTGGCCTCGAGAAGGTGCTGGTGGTCGAGGCCGAGGCCGATGGCCAGGAGAAGCACATCCCTTTCGATGCCATCCTCGTCGCCGTCGGGCGAGCCGCCAATCTGAAGGGCTATGGCCTGGAGGAACTGGGCGTCACCACCGGGCGCACCGTCGAGGTCAACGGCTACCTGCAGACCAACTTCCCGAACATCTACGCCGCGGGCGATGTGGCCGGGCCCTACCAGTTCACCCACACCGCGGCGCACCAGGCCTGGTATGCCGCGGTGAACGCGCTGTTCGACCCCTTCAAGAAGTTCAGCGCCGACTACCGCGTGATTCCCTGGGCGACCTTCGTCGAGCCCGAGGTGGCGCGTTTCGGCCTGAACGAGCTCGAGGCGAAGGAGAAGAACATCCCCTACGAGGTCACGGTCTACGGCCTCGACGACCTGGACCGCGCCATCGCCGACAGCGAGGCCCACGGCTTCGTGAAGGTGCTCACCGTGCCCGGCAAGGACCGCATCCTGGGCGTGACGATCGCGGGCGAACACGCCGGCGACCTGCTGGCCGAGTACGTGCTCGCGATGAAACACGGCATCGGCCTGAACAAGATCCTCGGCACCATCCACACCTACCCGACGCTGGCCGAGGCCAACAAGTACGCCGCCGGCAACTGGAAACGCGCCCACGCACCGCAAGCGCTGCTGGCCTGGGTGGAACGCTTCCACGCCTGGCGGCGGGGATGACGGAAACCCGCCATGCCCCGTCCGTCTGAAGCCACCGTCCTGCTGGACCTGCCCGCTGTCGCTGGCCGGGTGGCGCTGCGCGCTGG
>JAURXG010000099.1 GCA_030654555.1 Aquabacterium sp. | reverse complement strand
CCGCGGTTTCGAGGGATCGCACGATAACCGGCAAAGCACGGCCCGGGCCACCGTCGAGCAAGGACATGGGTGGCGGCATCCGCCCTGCCGCCACCGGCCGTCGTGACCAGGCTGGCACGGTTGCTGCATTGCACCAATCGTCAGGTGTGACGATGCACCTGGGCCGGGCACACCGGCCGCGCAACCCGATCCTGCGGTTGCTGCACACGGTCTCGGCTCGCGTCCATTCAGGAAGCTTCGAGCGGTGAACCCCGGCAGTCGCCCTGCAGGCGACCCGGCGGGCGCCACGAAACGACGACCCTGTCGGGCCTGTCCGGTGGCCAGCCCGCGCGCCATGGACCAGTCCGGCCCTTGCAGGACGCCACCCGCCGATCGGCGACAAGGCGCTGCAACCCACCCGGCCGCCTGACCCGACCGCAAGCCCCCCGCAAACCCATGAGTACTGCCACCGCGACCTGCCGCGACGGCATCGGCATCCAAGGAGAAATGAGCATGAAGAAGATGAAACTGGTGATGATCGGCAACGGCATGGCCGGCGTGCGCACGCTGGAAGAGCTGCTGAAGATCGCGCCCGATCTCTACGACATCACGGTGTTCGGTGCCGAGCCGCATCCCAACTACAACCGCATCCTGCTCAGCCCGGTGCTGGCTGGCGAGCAGACGATAGCCGAGATCATCCTCAACCCGCTGAGCTGGTATGCCGAGCACGGCATCACCCTGCACCTGGGAAAGTCGGTCTGCACCATCGACCGCATCAAGCGCCGGGTGGTGGCCGACGACGGCACCGAGGCGTCGTATGACCGGCTGTTGATCGCCACCGGCTCCAACCCCTTCATCCTGCCGGTGCCGGGCAAGGACCTGGCCGGTGTGATCGCCTACCGCGACATCGCCGACACGCAGACGATGATCGCCACCGCCAGGACGCACCGCCACGCGGTGGTCATCGGTGGTGGGCTGCTGGGCCTGGAGGCCGCCAACGGCCTGATGCTGCGCGGCATGCAGGTGAGCGTGGTGCATGTGATGGGCACGCTGATGGAGCGCCAGCTCGACGACACCGCGGGCCAGATGCTGCAGCAGTCGCTCACCGATCGTGGCCTGCGTTTCGAGATGGGCGCGCACACCGCGGCGCTGCTGGGCAACGAGGCCGGCCGGGTCCGTGCCGTGCAGTTCAAGGACGGCCGCGAGATCCCGGCCGACCTGGTGGTGATGGCCGCCGGCATCCGCCCCAACACCGCGCTGGCCGAGCGGGCCGGCCTGCTGGTCGAGCGCGGCATCGTCGTCAGCGACACGATGCAGACGGTGACCGACCCGCGCATCTACTCGGTGGGTGAATGCGCCGCGCACCGCGGCATCGCCTACGGCCTGGTGGCGCCGCTGTTCGAGCAGGGCAAGGTCTGCGCCACGCACCTGGGCCAGTTCGG
>JAURXG010000098.1 GCA_030654555.1 Aquabacterium sp. | reverse complement strand
GGGCGGCCAGCGTAGAGCTGGCCGCCCCCGATTGCATGTCGACGGCCGACCTGTTCAGCGCCCGCTTGCCCCCGTCTCTGTCGGCGTGGCTCGGCCGGCCCGCCCAAGCGCAGACGAGCCCCATGGCCGAGGAGGCGGGCGGCGCTGACCTTGATCTCGGCGTCGGCGTCCACCGTGCCGACGTGCAGCAAGTCACTGGCGACCGAGGCCGTGGCCCGGTCGCTGGAGCGCCCCCTCCGCCTTGGACGCGGCGCCACAGGCGTGTCTGCCGCCTGCCCTGCGTTTGGGTGATGGCAGGCCGGCGCCACTCCGGTGGGCGGCTCGATCCAGGGCTTGGTCAGCGGGCCTTGCGCCGTCCCGCGTGCGTGGCACCGGCCGGCAGTCGTGGCGACTTCAGGCAAGGCGTCCGCGGATCAGGTGCCGCGGTCGTCGCCCGGTCGCCACGGCCGGCGCCTGCGTGGCGCCGTCGGGGTGCGGGCCAGCCGCCGCGCGCGCGCTCAGTGCCGCGCCAGCACCGCCGCGCGCAGGGTCTGCAGGTTGCGGTTCAGGTCGGTGGACTGCAGGTGGTCGTTCAGCCGTGCCATCGCCGGCACGGCCAGATGCGCACGCGGGTGGAAGAAGTCGGCGCCGGTCTCGCTGTCCAGGTCGAAGCCGGTCAGGTCGGCGGGTGCCGTGCCATCGGTCTGGGCCAGCCGTTCACCGAGCCGGGCGCAGAGGTAGGCCACCGCCAGGCGCTGGCTGCGCTGCGGCGGCAGCGTGAGCGCGGGCGTGACCAGCAGGCGGTCGATGCCGCGCACCTCGTCGACGATGGCGGTCGGCAGGCCCCACTCCTGCAGCAGCAGGCCGCCGATCTCGCTGGCGCCCAGGCCGAGGCGATCCTGCGCCCAGCGCGTGCGCGCCAGCAGGTCGGTGGTCGGCGGCGTCGTGCCGGGCTGCTGCGGCATCAGCGAGGCGGTGGCCAGGTGCCCCAGGAATGACAGCAGCACCTGCGCCACCAACGCGCCCGAGTCCGGCACCGACAGCCGCGGGCTCAGCTGCGCGCACAGCTCGCTGGCCAGTGCGCTGGCGGCCCAGATCTGGTCGTAGGCGCGCTTGAGCTGCTGATTGCCCGGCTTGAACGAGTCGTCCAGCAGGTACTGCAGGCAGATGCTGCGCACCGTGGTCAGCCCCAGGAAGGTGACGGCCTGGCCGATGCCCGACACCGGTTGCCTGAGCCCGTAGTACGGCGAGTTGACGGTGGCCAGCACCTTGGCGGCGATGCGCACCTCGCTGGTGATCAGGTCGGCCAGCTCGTTGGAGTTGGCGCGCTCGAGGAACTGCGGCGACAGCAGCTGGTGCAGCGCGGCGGGCGGCCGCGGGATGTTGCGGATCGCGTCCACCAGGGCATGCTGGCGCGCGGTCGACAAGGTCTCGGGGCCGGCCCAGCAGAATGCGGCCAGGGCGTCGGGCATCGGCACGGGCGCCGCCGGGGTGGCGACACCGGCGCCGCCCGGCGACGGCGTGAGCGGCGTCGAGACGGCCCGGGGCAGCCTGGCGCCCTGGGTCGCCGCCCGCGTCAGCGTCGGGGCCGGCGCGCGGGCGGCCGTCCGGGCCCTGATGAGCAGGACGCCCGCCGCGGCGAGGGTGGCCAGCAGCGCCAATCCGATCAGGGCATAAGTCATGTGCGGTACTTCCATGGGGTGCCAACATCGCCCCCGGGACCGGCCGCGGGTGGTCAGCCCTCTTTTCGCCTGCCACCGGCCCGACTTGAGGGCGCGGTGCAGCCCGGGCGCCGGCGCGCCGCGGGTTCAGGCCCGGGATGGCGACTTCGTCACGCCGGCCCGGGGGCGCACAGCAGCCCCTGCAGCGCCGGGCGGGTGTAGCGCTGCGTGACGTTGTCGGGCGCGATGCCCGGCACCCAGCGGTGCAACTCGGCGGCGGCGTTGATGGCCGACGACAGCAGCTGCGCGGCGATGGCCGGATCCATCGGCCGGATGCTGCCGTCGACCAGGCCATCGACCAGCACGCTGGTGATGCGCTCGGTCAGGCGCTGCAGCGTGTGGCGCACCTGGCTGCGCTGGGCGTCGTCGGGCAAGGCGCTGGTGGCGGTGCTGCGCAGCAGCGGCCCGTGATCGCTGAGCTGGAAACGCACCAGCGCAGCGGCCGCCGCGCACGCACGCAGCCAACCCGGTCCACCGGCCTGCTGGGCCGCGCGCAGCGTGTGGCGCAGCACGCCGAAGCTGCGCTCGAAGCAGGCGGTGATCAGGTCGAGCTTGGTCTCGTTGTGGTGGTAGAACGATCCCTTGGTGACGTGCAGCCGCGCCGAGATCTTGTCGACCGAGGCGCCGCGGTAGCCCTGCTCGTTGACCAGCTCGGTGGCCGCGCGCAGGAAGGCATCGGCCGTCTCGTCCAGGCCGCTGGCGCGCGCGCCGGGGGCCGCCAGCTGCAGCGCCGCCATCGCATCGTCGGCCGGCCAGGGCTGGCCCGGCGTGCCCAGGCCGTGCAGCAGCAACTGCGTGACGCGCTGCGCCACGCGCGGGTACTCGTCGACCTCGTAGCGATGGACCCAGGCGCGCACCCAGTTGGCGGCCGACAGCAGCAGGTGCGCACGGGCGTTCAGGTCGTCGCGCTCCAGCGCCGCGGTCTCGGGCCCGGCCAGCAGCGCCCGCACGCGCCGGAACATGTCGGTGTAGGCGGCGAACACCGTGGCCGCCTGTGCCTCGGGCAGCGCCCGGATGTCGGAGAACATGATCAGCGGCGGCAACTCGCCCAACTCGATGCCGGCCAGCATGCGCGCGTGCAGGTCGAAGAAGCGCGCCACGCGCTCGGCCACGCCGGCTTCGGCGGCGGCCTGCAGCGCCAGCGACTCATGCGCGACGATGGCCCGCAGGAAGCAGGCGGTGGCCAGGTCTTCCTTCTTGCGGTAGTAGTAGGTGATGCTGGTGGTGACCAGGCTGACGCTGGCCGCGATCTCGCCCAGCGTGGCGCCCTTGACCCCCTGCGCATTGAACTGCCGCGCGGCGGCGGCCAGGATGGTGTCGCGCTTTTCCTGGAAGCGCGCGGTCTTGGGCGCGTTGCGGCGGGGCATCAGCACGGCGGAACTTCGGGGGGGCAACGTCCGGCGGGCATCGCGGACGCTTCAACGATCAGGCCGGCTGCAGCTCGGCGCGGGCGATCGGGATCACCGCCTGGTGCAGGTGGCAGGCCACCGCCCGGCCGCCGCCCAGGTCGGTCAGCGGCGGGTCGTCGCTGCTGCAGCGCGGCATGGCCTGGGCGCAGCGGGTGTGGAAGCGGCAGCCCGAGGGCGGGCGCAGCGCGCTGGGCACCTCGCCCTGCACCACCACCCGCTGGCGCGCGCGCTCGACCACCGGATCGGCCACCGGCACCGCCGACATCAGCGCCTGCGTGTACGGGTGCAGCGGCGCGCGGTACAGGTCGTCGCGCGAGGCGATCTCGACGATGCGGCCAAGGTACATCACCGCCACCCGGTGGCTGAGGTGGCGCACCACCGCCAGGTCGTGCGCAATGAACAGGTAGGCCAGGCCGAGGCGCTCCTGCAGCTCCTGCAGCACGTTGACCACCTGTGCCTGGATCGACACGTCGAGTGCCGACACCGGCTCGTCGCAGATGATCAGGCTGGGCTCCAGTGCCAGCGCGCGGGCGATGCCGATGCGCTGGCGCTGGCCGCCGGAAAATTCGTGCGGATAGCGGTCGGCCATGTCGGGCAGCAGGCCCACGGTGCGCATCAGCTGGGCGATGCGCTCGTCATAGGCTTGGCGGTCATCGGCCAGGCCATGCACCACCAGCGGTTCGCCGACGATGTCGCGCACCTTCATGCGCGGGTTCAGCGAACCATACGGGTCCTGGTAGACCATCTGCAGGCGCCGGCGGATCGGCCGCATGCGGGCCTTGTCGTGGTGCGTGATGTCCTGGCCTTCGAACTCGATGCGCCCGGAGGTCACGTCCTGCATGCGCAGCACCGCCAGCCCGGTGGTGCTCTTGCCGCAGCCGCTCTCGCCGACCAGGCCCAGCGTCTCGCCGCGTGCCAGGTCGAACGACACGCCGTCGACCGCGTGCACCGTGCCCACCTGCTTCTTGATCACCACGCCCCGCATCACCGGGAAGTGCACCTTCAGGTTCTCGACGCGCAACAGGGGTTCGCTCATGGTCAGCTTTCCAGGATGCAGGCGACCTGGTGGCCGGGGTCGATCTCGCGCAGCGGCGGCTTGGCGCTGCGGCAGGCGTCGGTGGCCTGGCGGCAACGCGGCGCGAAGGCGCAGCCGGGCGGGATGCGCGCCAGGTCGGGCGGCTGGCCCTCGATGGGCACCAGCCGTTCGCCGGTGTTGCCGTCCAGGCGCGGCACCGAGGCCATCAGGCCGCGCGTGTAGGGATGGCGCGGGTGCGCATACAGCTCGCTGGCCGGCGCCGATTCGACCACCCGCCCGCCGTACATCACCACCACCCGGTCGGCATAACGTGCCACCACGCCCAGGTCGTGGGTGATCAGGATCAGCGCCGAGCCGGTGCGGTCGGCCAGGTCCTTCAGCAGGTCGAGGATCTGCGCCTGCACCGTGACGTCGAGCGCGGTGGTCGGCTCGTCGGCGATGATCAGCTGCGGCTCGCAGGCCAGCGCCATGGCGATCATCGCGCGCTGGCGCATGCCGCCCGAGAACTGGTGCGGGTAGGCGCCCACGCGCGAGGCGGTGTCGGACATGCGCACCATGCCCAGCAGCTCGCGTGCCTTCTCCAGCGCCACGCTCCACGGCGCCTGGCGGTGCAGGTTGATCGGCTCGCCCACCTGCATGCCCACGGTCAGCGACGGGTTCAGCGAGCTCATCGGCTCCTGGAAGATCATCGCGATGCGGTCGCCGCGCACCGCGCGGATCTCGGCATCGCTGAGCTTGAGCAGGTCTTTGCCGTCGAACAGGATCTCGCCGCTCTCGATGTGGCCGGGCGGGTCGGGGATCAGCCGCAGGATCGACAGCGCGGTGACGCTCTTGCCCGAGCCCGATTCACCGACGATGGCCACGGTCTCGCCGGCGGCCACGTCGAACGACACATCGTCGACCGCGGTGACGGTGCCGCGCCCGGTGCGAAAGCGCGTGACCAGGTTGCGGACGCTGAGCAGGGGTTTGTCCATGGGCATCGGGGCTCAGAAGCCCATCTTCTTCTTCAGCGGTTGGTCGATCCACATGCGGGCATGGATGGGCCCCACGCGCTCGGCGCCGGCGCGCAGCTCGCCGTCGTAGTTCTTGACCCAGGGCCACCAGGCGGTGTAGGTGTGCTGCACCGGCAGCCAGATGTAGGGCGCCTTCTCGACGATGTCGCGCGTCAGCAGCTTGATCAGCAGCTGGCGCTTGCCCTCGTCGGGCTCGAGGTAGGTGTCGGCCATGCGCTTGTCATAGTCGGCGTCGCTGTACTGCGAGGGGTTCCAGGTCTGCTTGCTGACGAAGCTCTTGCGGATGCTGGTGGTCGGGTTGGAGTGGCCGTTGTTCATGAAGTAGCCGGCGGCGTTCGTCTTGGTCGTCATCGCCGACAGGAAGGCGCCGTACTCCATGGTCTGGATCTCCATCTTGACGCCCACCTTCTC
>JAURXG010000093.1 GCA_030654555.1 Aquabacterium sp. | reverse complement strand
TCGAACTTGTCCACGGCCTTCATCAGGCCGATGTTGCCTTCCTGGATCAGGTCGAGGAACTGCAGGCCGCGGTTGGTGTACTTCTTGGCGATGGAAATGACCAGGCGCAGGTTGGCCTCGACCATTTCCTTCTTGGCCTTGCGGGCCTTGGCCTCGCCGTAGGCCATGGCGCGGTTGATTTCCTTGATGTCGGGCAGGCTCAGCCACAGCGAGCTTTCGATGCCCACCAGCTTGTGCTGCTCGGCGACGATCAGGTCCTTGAACTCGCGCATGCCCGAAGACCACTTCTGCTTGCGGCGGATGACGTCGTCGGCCCAGTCGAGGTTGATCTCGTTGCCCGGCCACGCACGCAGGAAGTCCTTGCGCGGCATCTTGGCGTTGCGCACGCAGATGTCGAGGATGCGGCGCTCGTGTTCCTTGATCGAGTTGACCACTTCGCGCAGCTTGCGCACGAAGGCGTCCATCAGGGCCAGCGGCAGCTTGAGGCGCAGGAACTCGGCGGCCATTTCCTCGCGGACCTTGATGGTCTTCTTGTCGGTGGCGCCGTACTTGGCGTGCGACTTCTGGAACTTGGTGTACAGGCCCTTGAGCGTGTCCATGCGGCGACCGACCTCGGCCGGGTCCGGACCGGTGTCGACGACGGTTTCTTCGCCGTCCTCGCCCTCGACCTCGTCGGTTTCCTCGACTTCGGCGTCCTCGTCGATCACGGCGACGGGGATCACTTCCTCGGGCTCTTCGATGTCCAGGAAGCCCACCACCACTTCGTTCAGGCGCTTCTTGCCCTCGAGGTGCTGGTCGTAGTCCTCGAGCAGCAGCTGGATCGACCACGGGAAGCTGGCGAGCGAGGAGTGGACCTGGTTGAGGCCTTCCTCGATGCGCTTGGCGATGGCGATCTCGCCCTCGCGGGTGAGCAGTTCGACCGAGCCCATCTCGCGCATGTACATGCGGACCGGGTCGGTGGTGCGGCCGCCCTCGGTGTCGAGCGAGGTGAGCGCCGCGGCGGCTTCCTCGGCAGCGGTGTCGTCGGACTCGCGGCTGCTGGAGGTGTCGTTGAGCAGCAGGGTCTCGGCGTCGGGCGCCACTTCATGGACCTCGATGCCCATGCCGTTGATCATGCCGATGATGTCTTCGATCTGCTCCGGATCGACGATGTCGTCGGGCAGGTGGTCGTTGACCTCGGCATAGGTCAGGTAACCCTGCTCCAGGCCTTTGGTGATCAGCAGCTTGATTTCGGACTGAGCCGGACGATCGTTGGCCATGAAAAAGCATCCCGCGACTGGGAAAATGGAACCGCGCAGTATACAGGAGCGTATGCTCCTTGGCTATCTGTTTGATTGGCCAAGGGTTTTGCCCGGGACGGGCAAGCTCAGGACTGCAGGCGGAAAGTGACCGGGCCATCGTTGGCCAGGCTCACCATCATGTGGGCGCCGAAACGGCCGGTTTCAACCCGGGGGTGGCGCTGGCGGCAAAGGGCCACCAGGCGTTCGAACCACAGGCGGCCCGCCTCGGGCGGGGCGGCGCTGGTGAAGCTGGGCCGCATGCCGCGGCTGGTGTCGGCCGCCAGCGTGAACTGGCTCACCAGCAGCAGGCCACCGCCGGTGTCGGCCAGGGACAGGTTCATCCTGCCGTCGGCGTCGCCGAACACGCGGTAGCCCAGCAGGCGCTCGGCCATGCGGGCGGTGCGCGCCTCGTCGTCGCCCGGCTCCACCGCCACCAGGGCCA
>JAURXG010000092.1 GCA_030654555.1 Aquabacterium sp. | reverse complement strand
CCACTTGTAGGCAAAGCCGAGGCCCAGCTCGGAGACAGGTTGGGTGACGCCGGGCCAGGCGGTCGATTCCTCGGCGATCACCACGGCGCCGGGGCAGCGCTCGGCCACGACGGCATTGAGGTGGCGGATGAAGTCGATCGCCTCGAGGTTCTCGCGCCCGCCGTGCACATTGGGAATCCACTCGCCGGGCTGGCGGCTGTAGTCGCGGTACAGCATCGAGGCCACCGCGTCCACGCGCAGGCCGTCCACGCCGTAGCGCTCCAGCCAGTACAGCGCGTTGCCGATCAGGAAGTTGCGCACCTCGGTGCGGCCCAGGTTGCAGATCAGCGTGTTCCAGTCGGGGTGGTAGCCCTCGCGCGGATCGGCGTACTCGTAGAGGTGCGTGCCGTCGAACAGCGCCAGGCCGTGGGCGTCGGTGGGAAAGTGCGCCGGCACCCAGTCGAGGATCACGCCCAGGCCCGCGGCGTGCGCGGTGGCCACGAAGCGCTTGAAGCCGGCGCCGTCGCCGAAGCGCGTGCCATCGGCCGCTGGCGCGCTGAAGCGCGCCGTGGGCGCATACAGCCCCAGCGGCTGGTAGCCCCAGGAGCCGTCGAACGGGTGCTCGCTGATGGGCAGCAGCTCGATGTGGCTGAAACCCAGGTCCAACGCATAGGGCACCAGCGTGGTGGCCAGTTCGTCCCAGTCCAGCCAGCGGTTGCCTTCTTCCGTCTGGCGCCGCCAGGAGCCCAGGTGCACCTCGTAGATGCTGATCGGCGCGTCCAGCGCATTGGCCGCCTGGCGCTGGGTGCTGGCGGGCACCGGCGCCGGCAGCGGCGCCACCACGCTGGCGGTGGCCGGGCGCAGTTCGGCGGCGCGCGCCATCGGGTCGGCCTTCTGCGGCAGCAGCTGGCCCTGCGGGCCCAGCAGCTCGAACTTGTAGCGTGCGCCGCTGTCCACGCCGGGGATGAACAGCTCCCACACGCCACACTCGCGGCGCAGGCGCATCGGATGGCGGCGGCCGTCCCACCCGTTGAAGTCGCCCACCACGCTGACGCGTTGGGCATTGGGCGCCCACACCGCAAAGCCGGTACCGGCCACGCCCTCGTGCGTGCGCGGCGTGGCGCCCAGCACCTCGAAGGGCCGCAGGTGCGTGCCCTCGGCCAGCAGCCAGGCATCCAGTTCACCCAGCAGTGGGCCGAAGCGGTAGGCATCGTCGGCGGTCTGCGCCGATCCGTCGGCCCAGCTGATCTGCAGGCGGTAGGCGGTGGCGCCCGCCGGCGGCTTGACCGGCCCTTCCCACAGCCCGTCGGCATGGCGCTGCAGCAGCTTGCCCCAGGGCTTGGCGCCGGCCGCGCCGATCACCGCCACCGCCAGCGCGCCGGGCAGGAAGGCGCGCACCCAGGCCTGCCCCTTGGCGTCGTGGTGCAGGCCCAGCACGGCGAACGGGTCGCCGTGGCGGCCCTGGCGGATCAGGTCGATGTCCTGTGGGCTGAGCATGCGGTGTCTCGGGTTCTGGTGCTTGGGTGGGGCGCTCAGGCCTGCGGCGTCACATGCCAGATCTGCGCGGCGTAGTCGCGGATCGTGCGGTCGGCCGAGAACGGGCCCATGCCGGCCACGTTGGCGATGGCCTTGCGCGACCAGGCCTCGGTATCGCGGTAGAGCGCATCCACCCGGCCCTGGGCCGCGACATAGGCCTCGAAGTCGGCCAGCAGCAGGTAGTGGTCGCCACCCCACAGCAGGCTGTCGATCAGCGGCCGGTAGCGTGCCGGCTCGTCGGGCGAGAAGGCGCCGGCGGCGATGGAATCGAGCACCGCCTTGAGCTGCGGGTGCGATTCGTAGATGCGCATCGGCTGGTAGCCGGCGGCGCGGATGGCGGCCACCTCGTGCGCCAGCTTGCCGAAGATGAAGATGTTGTCGTCGCCGACGTTCTGGCGGATCTCGATGTTGGCGCCGTCGTCGGTGCCGATGGTCAGCGCGCCGTTGAGCGCCAGCTTCATGTTGCCGGTGCCCGAGGCCTCGGTGCCGGCGGTGGAGATCTGCTCGGACAGGTCGGCGCCCGGCATGATGACCTCGGCCACCGAGACGCCGTAGTTGGGGATGAACACCACCTTGAGCTTGTCGCCGATGCGCGGGTCGTTGTTGACCACCTGGCCCACGTCGTGGATCAACCGGATGATGGTCTTGGCGGTGGTGTAGCTGCTGGCGGCCTTGCCGGCGAACAGGATCACGCGCGGTTGCCAACCCCGGCCATCGGGGGCCTGCGGCTGGGCCAGGATGGCGCGGTAGCGCGTCACGGCATGCAGCAGGTTGAGCAGCTGGCGCTTGTACTCGTGGATGCGCTTGACCTGCACGTCGAACAGGCTGGCCGGGTCGACGGTGATGCCGGTGCTGCGGTGGATCAGCGCGGCCAGGCGCTGCTTGTTCTGCGCCTTGACGGCGCGGAACGCGGCGCGGAAGTCGGCGTCGTCGGCCTTGGCGCGCAGGCCCTGCAGCAGGTCGAGGTTGCGCCGCCAGGCGCTGCCCAGCGCGCCGTCGATCAGCGCGGTCAGCCCCGGGTTGGCCTGCGTCAGCCAGCGCCGCGGCGTGACGCCGTTGGTCATGTTGGTGAAGCGGTCGGGCCACAGCGCGGCAAAGTCGGCGAAGATGGTCTCGACCAGCAGGTCGCTGTGCAGCTGGCTGACGCCGTTGACCTTGTGGCTGCCGACGATCGACAGGTTGGCCATGCGCACCCGGCGCTCGCCACCTTCGTCGATCAGCGACAGCCGGCGCTGGAACTCCATGTCGCCGGGCCGCAGGGCCTGCGCCAGCACCAGAAACTCGTGGTTGATGCGGAAGATGATCTCCAGGTGACGCGGCAGCACCTGCTGCATCAGCGCCACCGGCCAGGTCTCCAGCGCCTCGGGCATCAGCGTGTGGGTGGTGTAGCTGAAGGTCTTGCGCGTCATGCCCCAGGCGGCCGCCCAGCTGAAGCCGTGCTCGTCGATCAGCAGGCGCATCAGCTCGGCCACGCCGATGGCCGGATGGGTGTCGTTGAGGTGGATGGCCACCTTGTCGGGCAGGTTGGCCAGCGAGCCATGCTCGGCCAGGTGGCGCGCCAGGATGTCCTGGATCGACGCGGAGGTGAAGAAGTACTCCTGGCGCAGCCGCAGCTCGCGCCCGGCCGGCGTGCTGTCGTTGGGGTAGAGCACCCACGAGATGTTCTCGAACTGGTTCTTGAACTCGGCGGCGCGCGCGTAGTCGCCCGAGTTGAAGGCCTGCAGGTCGATGTGCGCCGGGGCGGCGGCCTTCCACAGCCGCAGCGTGCTCACCCGCTCGGTGCCGTGGCCGGGGATCACGTGGTCGTAGGCCTTGGCGCTGACCTCGCCGGCATGGCGCCACACCGGGATGGCGTCGGGCGACTCGGCGCGCTCGACCCAGCCGCCGAAGCGCACCGGGTAGTGCACGCCGGCGCGCGGAAACTCCCAGGGCGTGCCGTCCTCCAGCCACGGGTCGGGGTGCTCGATCTGGCGGCCGCCGACGATGCTCTGCGCGAACATGCCGAACTCGTAGCGGATGCCGTAGCCGTAGCTGGGCAGGCCCACGCTGGCCATCGCATCGAGGAAGCACGCGGCCAGCCGGCCCAGGCCGCCGTTGCCCAGTGCGGCATCGGGCTCGCAAGCCTCGATGTCCTCCAGCGTGCGGGCATGCCGCCCCACGCTGCCCGCCGCAGCGGCATCCAGCCCCAGCGCGCCCAGTGCGTTGCCCAGGCTGCGCCCGATCAGGAACTCCATCGACAGGTAGTAAACGCGGCGCGCCTTGGCCGCGCGGTCGGCGGCGTCGCCGGCCACCCAGCGGCGCGACAACTCGGCGCGCGCCACCTGCGACACGGCGGTCATCAGGTCGGCCGTGCTGGCCTCGTCGGGCGCCACGCCCACGGTGTGCAGCAGGTGCCGCTCGACGCGGGCGGCCAGGGAGTCGGGGGCGGGGTTGGATGGGATGGTCATGGTGCTCGGGTGCGGGTTGCAGGGCATGGCAGATGCAGGACGATGGAGCCCGGGCGCTGCCGCTGCAGGTGGGCTGCATTATTCATGCCCCAGATCACCAGAATCGCCGGAAACCCATGGCACCATCCATCTTGTAACCCGGTTGTTGCTGCCAAGTGCCGCTGGCAGTGCGACCCTGAACCCAGGAGACCCCCGCATGCCCAACAGTGAACTCGCGTCCAGTCTGGACCTGCCCAAGCGCACCGTGGCCCTGGTGCTGGCGGGTGGGCGCGGCAGCCGCCTGAAAGAGCTGACCGACCGGCGCGCCAAGCCGGCGGTCTACTTTGGCGGCAAGTTCCGCATCGTCGATTTCGCGCTCAGCAACTGCCTGAACTCGGGCATCCGGCGCATCGGCGTGATCACCCAGTACAAGAGCCACAGCCTGCTGCGCCACCTGCAGCGCGGCTGGGCATTCTTGAAAAGCGAGATGAACGAGTTCGTCGCCCTGCGGCCCGCCCAGCAGCGGGTGGACGAAGA
>JAURXG010000085.1 GCA_030654555.1 Aquabacterium sp. | reverse complement strand
GCTTCGTGCCGACATACGAGTCGACCGTGACGGCGCAGCTCTGGCGCGACGGCGCGGTCCTGCTCGGCAAGACCAACAATGACGAGTTTGCCATGGGCTCGTCGAACGAGACTTCTTACTATGGTCCCGTGGTGTCGCCCTGGCGGCGGCCCGGCTCCAATGCGGACCTGGTGCCGGGCGGCTCGTCCGGCGGCTCGGCCGCGGCGGTCGCGGCGCAACTCTGCCTCGGCGCCACCGGCACCGACACCGGCGGCTCGATCCGCCAGCCGGCCAGCTTCACCGGCATCACTGGCATCAAGCCGACCTATGGCGTTTGCAGCCGCTACGGCATGATCGCCTTCGCCTCCAGCCTCGACCAAGCCGGCCCGATGGCGCGCAGCGCCGAGGATTGCGCGCTGCTGCTGTCGGCGATGAGCGGCTTCGACGAGCGCGACAGCACCAGCGCCCAGCGAGCGCCGCAAGACTTCCACACGCAGATGCTGCAGCCGCGCGAAGGCGCCACGGCGGCGCGTCCGCTGGCCGGCCTGCGCATCGGCCTGCCGAAAGAGTTCTTCCCGGCCGGGCTGTCGGCCGATGTGGATGCCGCCGTGCGCGCGGCGCTGGCCGAGCTGGAAAAGCTCGGCGCCACGCTGGTCGACGTGAGCCTGCCACGCACCGAGCTGTCGATCCCGGTCTACTACATCATCGCGCCGGCCGAGGCCAGCTCGAACCTGTCGCGCTTCGATGGCGTGAAGTTCGGCCACCGCGCGGCGCAGTACACCGACCTGATGGACATGTACAAGAAGAGCCGCGCCGAAGGGTTCGGTGCCGAGGTCAAGCGCCGCATCATGATCGGCACCTACGTGCTCTCGCACGGCTACTACGACGCCTACTACCTGCAGGCGCAGAAGCTGCGCCGCATGATCGCCGACGACTTCCAGACCTGCTTCACGCAGTGCGACCTGATCGCCGGCCCGGTGGCGCCCAGCGTGGCGTGGAAGCTGGGCGAACAGGGCGACGATCCGCTGCAGGCCTACCTGGCCGACATCTTCACCCTGCCCGCCAGCCTGGCCGGCCTGCCGGGCATGAGCGTGCCGGCCGGCCAGGGCGCGCACGGCATGCCGGTGGGGTTGCAGCTGATAGCCAACTACTTCGCCGAAGGCCAGTTGCTGCACGCCGCGCACGCGCTGCAGCAGGCCACCGACTGGCACCAACGCGCCCCGGCGGGGATTTGACATGAGCACCGGTCCCTTGATCCGCGGTTACGAGGTCGTCATCGGCCTCGAGACCCATGCCCAGCTTTCGACCGTCAGCAAGATCTTCTCGGGTGCCAGCACCGCCTTCGGCGCGGCGCCCAACACCCAGGCCTGCGCGGTCGATCTGGCGCTGCCCGGGACGCTGCCGGTGATGAACCGCGCCGCGGTCGACCGTGCCATCCGGCTGGGCCTGGCCGTCGGTGCCAAGGTGGCGCCGCTGTCGATCTTCGCGCGCCAGAACTATTTCTACCCCGACCTGCCCAAGGGCTACCAGATCAGCCAGTACGAGATCCCGGTGGTGCAGGGCGGCAGCGTCAGCTTCCTGCTGGGCGGTCAGCGCAAGACCGTCAACCTGACCCGCGCGCACCTGGAAGAAGACGCGGGCAAGAGCCTGCACGAGGACTACCACGGCCTGACCGGCATCGACCTGAACCGCGCCGGCACGCCGCTGCTCGAGATCGTCACCGAGCCCGACATGCGCTCGGCCGCCGAGGCGGTGGAATACGCCAAGGCGCTGCACGCGCTGGTGATGTGGCTGGGCATCTGCGACGGCAACATGCAGGAAGGCAGCTTCCGCTGCGACGCCAACGTGTCGGTGCGCCGGCCCGGCGCGCCGTTCGGCACGCGGCGCGAGATCAAGAACCTGAACTCGTTCCGCTTCATGCAGCAGGCGATCGACTTCGAGATCAACTGGCAGATCGACCAGATCGAGGACGGCCTGGCGATCCAGCAGGCCACGGTGCTGTTCAACCCCGACACCGGCGAGACGCGGTCCATGCGCACCAAGGAAGACGCGCACGACTACCGGTACTTCCCCGATCCCGACCTGCCGCCGCTGGTGATCGCGCCCGAGTGGATCGAGGCCGTGCGCGCCAGCCTGCCCGAACTGCCCGCGGCGATGGCGCAGCGTTTCCAGACGGCCGATGGCCTGCCGCCCGACGATGCCGCCGTGATGACGCAGAGCCTGCCCTTTGCCCGCTTCTACGAGACCGCCCGCGACGCCTGCGCCAACCCGAAGGGGGTGGCCAACTGGCTGATGGGCGAGGTGAGCAAGCGGCTCAATGCCGAGGCCAAGACCATCGATCAGAGCCCGGTGTCCGCCACCACGCTGGCGGCGCTGATCGGGCGCATCGGCGACGGCACCATCAGCCACAACGCCGCGCGCCAGGTGTTCGACGCGCTGTGGGTCGGCGAAGCCAGCGAGGTGGATGCCGTGATCGAGGCCAAGGGCCTCAGGCAGATGAACGACAGTGGCGCGCTGGAGGCCATCATCGACGAGGTGGTGGTCGCCAACCCGAAGTCGGTGGACGAGTACCGCGCGGGCAAGGACAAGGCCTTCAATGCGCTGGTCGGCCAGGTGATGAAGGCCAGCCGCGGCAAGGCCAACCCGGCCCAGGTCAACGAGTTGCTGAAGAAGCGGCTCGGCTGAGCGCGGCCACCGGCGGCAGCGAGCCCGGCGCCGCACCGGCCCACAGCCTGCGCAGGCGGTCGAGCTCGGCGTCGTAGAGCCGGTTGATGCGCACCAGCTCGCCTTCCTGGGTGGTGGTGGCCTGTTTCTGCGCGGCCACGCCGGCATCGTTGGCATCGAGCTGCTGCTTCAGCCGGGTGGGCAGCGGCCGGCCCTTGTAGAACTCGGTCTCGTCGAGCAGCGGTTTGCGCTCGGCGGCCAGTTCACGCAGGCGCAGTTCGGTGGCCTTCATCGCCAGGCGCACGGTGTCCAGGGCCGCCTCGCGCGCCTTGGCATGCGCCGCCTCGTTGGGAAAGCGCGCCATCAGGTTGCGGTCGCGCCGCACCGCATCGGCCTGGGCCGCGCGCGCCAGCTCGGCGCGGCGCTCGGCGGCCTCGCGCTCGGCACGCTCCTCGGCGGTGAGGGTGGGCGGGATCACCCGCTGCACCGAGCCGTCACGGTTGAGCACGCGCTGCTCGCGGCTGCTGCAGTCGGGGATGGGCCGGTCGGAGGTCAGCCGGTGGCCCTTGCCGTCCACGCAGGTGTAGATGCCGGCGGTGGACGACGCGCCGGTGGCCTGGGCCCCTGCCGACGTGGTGGTGGCCAGCCCGGCCAGCGACAGCAGCGCCAACCTTGCCGCACCCGACAACATGCACCGCTGGACCAGGTTCAATTCATACTCCGTATCGATCCCGGTAGGCAGCCACGCGTGGCAGGTGTGGGGCCAGCTCGGCCGCGCCGCAGGACTGCAGATACTGCAGCAGGTCCTGCAGCGTCGCAATCGCCGCAACATCCAGTTTCAGTTGATCACGCACGTACTGCACGGCCGACCAGGCCATGTCCGTGCCGCCTTCACTGGCTTTCTCCTGCCGGTCGAGCGCGATGGCCACGCCGCAGGGGGTGGCGCCGGCCGCGCCGATCATCGCGATCGACTCGCGCACCGAGGTGCCGGCCGAGATCACGTCGTCGACGATCAGCACCCGCCCGCGCACCGGCGCCCCCACCAGCGTGCCGCCCTCGCCGTGGTCCTTGGCCTCCTTGCGGTTGTAGGCGAAGGGCACGTTGCGGCCCAGCCGCGCCAGCTCGATGGCCACCGCCGCGGCCAGCGGGATGCCCTTGTAGGCGGGACCGAACAGCATGTCGAACTGCAGGCCCGAATCGATCAGGCGGCGTGCATAGAATCCCGCCAGGCGGCCCAGCTTGGCGCCGTCGTCGAACAAGCCGGCGTTGAAGAAGTACGGCGACAGCCGCCCGGCCTTGGTCTTGAATTCACCGAAGCGCAGCACGCCCGACTCGACGGCGAACTGCACGAACGCCTGCGCCAGCGCGCTGCTGGCCTCGCTGGCGGCGGGTGAGGAATTGGCGCTCATGTTCATGGAGATCCCTTGGCTTTTCGACTGATCACGCTCAACCTGAACGGCATCCGTTCAGCGGCCAACAAGGGCTTCGTGGAATGGGCCGCGCAAACGGGCGCGGATTGTATGGGCGTGCAGGAGGTCAAGGCCCAGGCCGCCGACCTGGCCGATCGCTTCGAGACGGTGGCCGACATGCCCGGCTATTTTCACTTCGCCGAGAAGAAGGGCTATTCAGGCGTGGGCCTGTACAGCCGCAAGACCCCCAGCGAGGTGATTGTGGGGCTGGGCGACGCCGAGTTCGACGCCGAGGGCCGCTATGTGGAAACCCGCTACGACACGGCCACATCCGGCCGGGGATTCGGCAAGTTCAGCCTGATCAGCTGCTACTTCCCCAGCGGCTCGTCGGGCGAGGAGCGGCAGGCGGCCAAGTTCCGCTTCCTCGACGTGATCTACCCGCACCTGGTGGCGCTGAAGGCCGAGCGCGAGTTCATCCTGGTGGGCGACGTGAACATCGCGCACCAGAACATCGACCTGAAGAACTGGCGCAGCAACCAGAAGAACTCGGGCTTCACGCCCGAGGAGCGCGCCTGGATGACCAAGCTGCTGACCGAGGCCGGGCTGGTCGACGTGTTCCGCACGCTCAACCCGCACCCCGAGCAATACACCTGGTGGAGCAACCGCGGCCAGGCCTGGGCCAACAACGTGGGGTGGCGGCTGGATTACCACCTGGCGACGCCCGGCGTCGCCGCGCTGGCGCGGCGCGAGGCCATCTACCTGGACCAGCGCTTTTCCGACCACGCGCCGCTGACCATCGACTACGACTTCACGCTCTGACGGGCCGCCGCAGGGGGCGTCGGAGCCTGCGCCGGGGCCTGACCGGGCGCGTGGCTCAATGGCCAACGATCAGTTCAGCCACCCGTTCGTCGGACAGGCGCATCGGCATCGCCTGGGCCGACAGCAGCGCCACCACCGCAAACTCCTCGCGGGCCGTGTCGCGCAGCAGCGATGCCAGGCGGGGGACGCCGGCGTTGTTGGTCAGCGTGGCCACCAGCGGGTGGTGGGCCTTGTCGCCGTTGCGCACCACCACGCCCAGTTCGCCCGAGGCCAGTTTCACCATGCTGCCCGGCGGAAAGACGCCGAAGGCCTTGATCAGCGCGGCCGCCAGCGGGCTGGAATCGGCGATCTGGTGCAGCTCGCGCCCGGCCTGCTGTGCGCTCATCGCCGGCCGGTTGGCGCGGCTGCTCAGGCGTGCGGTGTAGACATCGGCAAAGCGCAGCATCTCGGTCAGCGCAGCCACTTCGGTCAGGCCCCGGGGATAGCCCGAGCCGTCGGGGACCTCATGGTGCCCGCGCACGGCGTCGAGCCAGGCGGTGTCGGTGACGCCGGCCTCGCCCAGCATCTCGGCGCTGCGCGTCGGGTGCGCGTGGATGGCCTCGCGCTGCTTGGCGGTCAGCGGCGACACCTGGGTGGCCAGCCGCGCCTGCAGGTCGAGCATGCCCAGGTTCATCGTCAGGGCCGACTGGAACGCGCGGCGCTGCTCGTCGACGCCCCAGCCCAGGAAGCGCGCCGCCGCGTGGCAGGCGGTGGCGGCATGGACCGAATGGTTGACGCCGTAATGCCCCGCGCCGGCATCGGGGCGACGCACCACCTGCGACAGCGCCACGTCGGGCGCACGGTGGATCAGCGCCAGCAACTGATCGGTGGCACCGTCGATCGCGCCGGCCATCCCGGACGGTGGCGCCGTGAGCGCCTGCCCGACATCGGCGGTGGCGCGCTCCCACTCGGCCGTCAGCCGGTCGATGCGCGGTGCCGGCGCCTCGCGACGCACCGGCGGGTCGCGCTCGGCGAGCAGGGCGATCTCGTCGGCCTCGACCTGCGCGCCGCGCTTGAACAGGGCCTGCAGCTGCGGTTCGTCGACGATGACCTGGCCGCGCGCCAGCAGCAGCATGCCCACTGCATCGCGCACGCTGAACTGCAGCGGCTCACCGAGCACGATGCGATTCTTGACCGATGAGAGCGAGCAGACGCGCATGACCACCTGAGGAAGGAACAACGCCCGGCCCGCCGAAAGTCGGGCCCGACCCCCGCTAGATCGGTTGCGCGGGCGGCAAACTTGAGCGCCGTCCCGGCCGCCCGCGCCAGGCGCGGGGTCGACCCGCGCCGCTCAGGGCGCGCGCGACATCAGCGCGCCGGTGTTCACCGCACGGCAGCGCGCGAT
>JAURXG010000082.1 GCA_030654555.1 Aquabacterium sp. | reverse complement strand
ATCTGGTAGCGGGTCGGGACCATCTGTGGGCGGCTCTGCGGCAAAAACACATGAGTACCGTGGTGCCCTGCGAGTGGGTCGATGCCACGCACCCGAGCTACACGCTCTACACCAGCGGCACCACCGGCAAGCCCAAGGGCGTGCAGCGCGACACCGGCGGTTATGCGGTGGCGCTGGCCGCGTCGATGAAGCACATCTTCCAGGGCAATCCGGGCGAGACCTATTTCTCCACCAGCGACATCGGCTGGGTGGTGGGCCACAGCTACATCATCTATGGCCCGCTGATCGCCGGCATGGCCACCATCATGTACGAAGGCCTGCCGATCCGGCCCGACGCCGGCATTTGGTGGAGCCTGGTCGAGAAGTACAAGGTCAGCGTGATGTTCAGCGCGCCCACCGCGGCGCGGGTGCTTAAAAAACAGGACCCGGCCTACCTGAGCAAGTACGACCTGTCGAGCCTGAAGGCGCTGTTCCTGGCCGGCGAGCCGCTGGACGAGCCCACCGCCACCTGGATCGCCGACGCCATCAAGCGGCCGATCATCGACAACTACTGGCAGACCGAGACCGGCTGGCCGATCATGGCCATCTGCAACGGCGTGGAGGCCGCGCCCACCAAGTTCGGCTCGCCCGGCAAGGCGGTCTACGGCTTCGACGTCAAGCTGATCGACGAGACCACCGCCGAAGAGATCACCGAGCCGGACAAGAAGGGCGTGATCGCGATCGAGGGCCCGCTGCCGCCGGGCTGCCTGCAGACGATCTGGCGCGACGACGAGCGCTACGTGAAGACCTACTGGTCGAGCATCCACAACCGGGTGATGTACAGCACCTTCGACTGGGGCGTGAAGGATGCCGACGGCTACTTCTACATCCTGGGCCGCACCGACGACGTGATCAACGTGGCCGGCCACCGGCTGGGCACGCGCGAGATCGAGGAGAGCATCTCCAGCCACCCCAACGTGGCCGAGGTGGCCGTGGTGGGCGTGGCCGACCAGCTCAAGGGCCAGGTGGCGATGGCCTTCGCGGTGCTCAAGGACACCTCGAAGGCGGCATCACCCGCCGACGCGCTGAAGCTCGAGGGCGAGATCATGAAGCTGGTCGACAACCAGCTGGGCGCGGTGGCGCGGCCCGCGCGCGTGCGCTTCGTGACGGCGCTGCCCAAGACCCGCTCGGGCAAGATGCTGCGCCGGGCCATCCAGGCGGTGTGCGAGTTGCGCGACCCGGGCGACCTGACCACCATCGAGGACCCGAACGCGCTGCAGCAGATCAAGGACCTGGTGGACGGGGTCTGACCGGCGCCTGATCGCACGCAGCGGCAGCTGGTCGGCGCTGCGGCGCCGTTCGTCGATCTGGGGGAGGCGTGGCACCGGCGCCGCGGGCAGAATCGGCGCCGCCGTCCACTTTGCGGCGCTTTGCCTGACCGCCGATATGCCCGCCTTCAAGCGCTTGCCCCACCGCCCTGCCAACGTCGTTCAAGCGGCCCTGCTGGCACTGGCCGCTGCCGTGGCCCTGCCAGCTGCGCAGGCCCAGACCGCCGCGCCCAAGCCGCGCATCGAGAAGGCGGCCGATCTGCCGCGCTTCAGCTACCCACTTACCGTCCCGCTGGAGGACGTGGTGCGCCAGGGCGCGGCCTTCGCACCGCTGGCCGCCGCGCTGCGGCGCGACACCGAAGGCGTGCTGGCCGGCTACGACATCCCCGACAAGGGCACGCGCCGCGACCTGATCAGCCTGCTGGCGGTGCTGGACTACCTGGACGGCCAATACGCCAGCGCGCTGGCGCGGGCCGACGAGGTGCGCGCGCTGCAGGACAAGCCGGCCGACCGGCTGCTGTCGGGCCTGCGCCTGCGCGCCATGGCCCGCGCCGCCCAGGCCCACGGGCCAGCGGGCGAGGCCTTCCAGCGCGCGGTGGCCGACACGCTGCGCCGTGAGCTGGCGGCAATGCCCTTCGGCGTGATCGAGAACGACATCAAGCAGGCCAAGGCCGGCGCCGAGCTGATGGGCGAGGCGCTGATGCTGGGCCGCGTGCGCGAGGTGCTGCAGCCGATGGCCAGCGCGGCGGGGGCCCTCAGCAACGAGTTTGTGCCGGCCCTGGTGAATGCCCGCTTCGGCCTGCAGGCGGTGCTGCCGCTGAAGGCGCGGCTGGTCGAGGTCTACACCGGCTACCTGGCCCAGCACCGCACGCAGAAGGCCGACATCTGGGCCGCGCGCGACGTGGTGTTGCCGCCGGCCGGTGCCTACAACCAGGTGCCGCTGGCGGTGTGGGACAGCGGCGTGGACCTGCCCTTGTTCAAGGACCAGCTGCTGCGTGATGCGGCGGGAGCGCCGGCGGTGATCGCCTTCGATAAGTACGCCCGCCCGGCGCAGGGCCCGCTGCAGGCGATGCCGCCCGAGCTGGTGGCCAAGCTGCCGCAGATGACGGCGCGCACCAAGGGCTTCTCCGACCTGCAGTCCAACATCGACAGCCCCGAGGCCACCGAGGTCAAGCAACTGCTGTCCACGTTGGCGCCCGGTCAGTACAAGGCCGTGGTCGAGGAGTTCGGCCTGGCCGGCAACTACGAGCATGGCACGCACGTCGCGGGCATCGCGATGGCCGGCAACCCGCATGCGCGGCTGGCGGTGGCGCGCATCGAGTTCGGCCACACGCTGATGCCCGACCCCTGCCCGAGCCGCGAGCTGAGCCAGCGCGACGCCGCCAACGCCCAGGCCCAGGTCGACTTCTTCAAGCGCCACGGCGTGCGGGTGGTCAACATGAGCTGGGGCGGCAGCGTCGGCGCGATCGAGAACGAGCTGGAGCAGTGCGGCACGGTGAAGTCGGCCGAACAGCGCAAGGCGCTGGCCCGCGAGCTGTTCGACACGCTGAAGACCGGCCTCACCAAGGCCTTCGCCAGCGCGCCGGGCATCCTGTTCGTGGCGGCGGCGGGCAACAGCAACAGCGACGCCAGCTTCACCGAGGACACCCCCGCCGACATCGTGCTGCCCAACCTGATCTCGGTGGGCGCGGTCGACCGGGCCGGCGACGAGGCCTCGTTCACCAGCTACGGCCCCACCGTCAAGGTGCATGCCAACGGCTACCAGGTGGAGAGCTACCTGCCGGGCGGGCTGCGCGTGGCGTTGTCGGGCACGTCGATGGCCGCGCCGCAGGTGACGAACCTGGCCGCCAAGCTGCTGGCGGTCAATCCGAAGCTGACCCCCGAGCAGCTGATCGAGGTGATCGCCGGCACCGCCGAGCGCAGCGCCGATGGCCGGCGCGTGCTGATGCACCCGAAGAAGGCCCTGGCCGCGGTGCAGGCGATGTCGGCGCGCTGAGCACCGGTGGATTGTCGATGCCCGGCGGGGCGTCGACGAGGCTGCTCAGGCGCTCAGCGCCGCCGGGGCAGCAGCGGCCCGAGCGCCGCCCGCCAGCGTTGCACCCGGCCCCACAGCCGCCAGGCCTCCCACAGCCGGGCGCCCAGCCGCCAGACTCGGCGCGGCCGCCAGACCACCAGCACCGCCACGCCGACACCCACCCACTGCGGGTGGGCCTTCAACCAGCGCAGGCCGGCCAAGGCACGATCGGCCAGCGCCAGCGGCGCCTGGATCACCTGGCTGTCGCGGGCCAGTGCCACGCGCAACTGGGCACTGCGGGCCTGCAAGGCATCGCAGCGCAGCGCCAGTTCCTGCTGTCGGCGGTCGAAGAGCATCGTGGCGGCGGACTACTCGGGTGCGCGCAGGCTGGCCCGGTCACGCGCCAGTTCGGCGCGTGTGGCCGGCAGCGCGCCGGCCGGGCTGATCAGGCGGCGGCGCGCCTGCACCACCAGCCAGCCGCCAAGACCCAGGCTGCCCAGCGCCAGCAGGCCCAGCACCAGCGGGCGCAGCGGCTCGGGGGCCACCGCCACCAGCAGCGCGGCCAGCAGCAGCAGACCGAGGCCGATGAAGAACAGCGCCACGGCGGCCCAGAGCAGGCCATCGTACAAGCGCAGCTTCTCGCGTTCGAACTCGGTCGTCAGCAGATCCAGCCGAAGCTGCGCGATGTCCAGCAGCGTGGCCAGCAGGCGTTGCAGCGAGCCGAACAAGCCCGCCGGCGGCGGGGCGTCCCGGTCAGCGCCCCGGCCGGTCATGGGGTCAGCGCCGACCGATCAGCAAGCCGACGATCAGCCCCACGCCGGCAGCCGCACCGATGGCCTTCCAGGGGTGGTCGTGCACATAGTCGTCGGCTGCATGGCCGGCCGCCTTGGCCTTGGCCACCGCGGCGTCCTGCAGGTCGGCCAGCCGGTCCTTGGCATGGGCCAGCCGGGTTTCGACGCGCGCGCGCCACTCGGTGGCGCTGGCGCCGGTCTGTTCGGCACCCAGGCGCAGCAGTTCTTCGGCGTCGGCGATGACGACGCGCAGGTCGGCCATCAGCTTGTCTTTCTGGACAACGGTCATGTCGCTCATGGTGGTACTCCCAGGTCAGTGAACAGGTTCAGGCCCTGTCGGAGCCATATTAGGCCGCCGGGGTTCCCTGGAAGTGCCACAAATCAAGGTTCGTGAGGACCCGCGGTGGACGATCAGAGCACCTCGGAGGCGAAATCGGCCAGCCGTGAGCGCTCACCACGCGCCAGCATCACATGGCCCGAGTGCGGCCAGCCCTTGAAGCGGTCGACCGCGTAGGTCAGGCCCGACGAGCCTTCGCTCAGGTAGGGCGTGTCGATCTGCGCCAGGTTGCCCAGGCAGACGATCTTGGTGCCCGGCCCGGCA
>JAURXG010000065.1 GCA_030654555.1 Aquabacterium sp. | reverse complement strand
CTGGGGCCTGCTGAAGGAGCACCCCGACTACCTGAAGGTGGCGACGCAGATCAACCAGACCGCGCTGTACAAGCAGGCCGCCGCGCAGGTGAAGGTGAACCTGCCCAAGAGCGACCTGCGCAGCAGCAAGATGATCGACGGCGTGGTCTGGGACGGCAAGGACCCGGTCAAGTACGCCGACGGTTTCGCGGTCAAGGCCGGCGCGGCCGGTTGAGGAGCATCAGCATGGTCAGCGCCGTCTTCCACCATCCCGCGGCCAGCCCGCGGCCCGAGGCCTCGAACGAGCGCCTGAGCGACACGCCCGCGCTGAAGTCAGCGATGCCACCCGCTGCGGCACCCGCCCCGGCGGCGCCACAGACGCCACGCCCAACCCGGGACTGGAGCGTGCTGTGGCTCACGGTGCTGCCCCCGGTGCTGGGCCTGGCGCTGCTGGTCGGCATCTGGGGTCTGGCCACCGCCGGCAGCGGCAGCAGCATCCCCACGCCGGCAGCCACCTTCGCCGCCGCGGTCAAGCTGTTCGCCGATCCGTTCTACAGCAACGGCCCCAACGACCAGGGCATCGGCTGGAACGTGCTGTTCTCGCTGCAGCGCGTGGCCATCGGCTTCGGGCTGGCCGCGGCGGTGGGCATCCCGCTGGGCTTCGTCATCGGCCGTTTCGACTTCATCGGCCGCATGGTCTCGCCGCTGATCAGCCTGCTCAAGCCGGTGTCGCCGCTGGCCTGGCTGCCGATCGGCTTGCTGGTGTTCAAGAGCGCCAACCCGGCGGCGATCTGGACCTGCTTCATCTGCTCGATCTGGCCGATGGTGGTCAACACCGCGGTGGGCGTGCAGCGCGTGCCGGTGGACTACCTGAACGTGGCCCGCGTGCTGAACCTCAGCGAGTGGAAGGTCATCACCCGCATCCTGTTCCCCGCCGTGCTGCCCTACATGCTGACCGGCGTGCGCCTGAGCGTGGGCACCGCCTGGCTGGTGATCGTGGCCGCCGAGATGCTGACCGGCGGCGTGGGCATCGGCTTCTGGGTGTGGGACGAGTGGAACAACCTCAACGTGCAGCACATCATCATCGCGATCTTCGTCATCGGCATCGTCGGCCTGGCCCTCGAGCAGCTGCTGATGGCCATCGCGCGCCGCTTCAGCTTCGACGACTGAGAGGACCGACATGAACCACTTCATCGACGTACAGGCTGCCGAGATGGTGTTCAGCAGCCGCAAGGGCCGCTTCCATGCGCTGCGCGACATCCACCTGCAGGTCGACAAGGGCGAGTTCGTCACGCTGATCGGCCACTCGGGCTGCGGCAAGAGCACGCTGCTGAACCTCATCGCCGGCCTGACCCGACCCACCAGCGGCGTGCTGCTGTGCGACAACCGCGAGATCGCCGCCCCGGGCCCCGAGCGCGCGGTGGTGTTCCAGAACCACTCGCTGCTGCCCTGGCTGACCTGCTTCGACAACGTGATGCTGGCGGTGGAGCGGGTCTTCGCCGCCACCGAGAGCCGCGCGCAGCTGAAGGCCCGCACCGAGGCCGCGCTGCAGCTGGTGGGCATGGGCCACGCGCTGCACAAGCGCCCGCACGAGATCTCGGGCGGCATGAAGCAGCGTGTGGGCATCGCCCGGGCGCTGGCGATGGAGCCCAAGGTGCTGCTGATGGACGAGCCCTTCGGCGCGCTCGACGCGCTGACGCGCGCCCGGCTGCAGGACGAGTTGCTGAAGATCGTGGCACGCACGAAGAGCACGGTGGTGATGGTGACCCACGACGTCGACGAGGCCGTGCTGCTGAGCGACCGCATCGTGATGATGACCAACGGCCCGGCGGCCACCATCGGCCAGGTGCTGACGGTGGACATCCCGCGCCCGCGCAACCGGGTGGAGCTGGCCGAAGACCCGGTGTACGTGCACTGCCGCAAGGAGGTGCTCGACTTCCTCTACACCCGCCAGGGCCACGTCGAGAAGACGGCGGCATGAGGACCCCCGAACCTGCCGCTGCGCGTCAGGCCCCCCAAGGGGGGTCAAGCGAAGTGGCCAAGCAACATTCGCTTGAGGACCCCACGATGAAACGCATGAAACTGGTGCTGGTGGGCAACGGCATGGCCGGCGTGCGCACGCTGGAAGAGCTGCTGAAGATCGCGCCCGACCTCTACGACATCACCATCTTCGGCGCCGAGCCGCATCCCAACTACAACCGCATCCTGCTGAGCCCGGTGCTGGCCGGCGAACAGACGGTCGAGCAGATCGTGTTGAACCCGCTGTCGTGGTACGAGGAGCATGGCATCACGCTGCACCGGGGCAAGAAGGTGGCGCGCATCGACCGCGTCAAGCGCGTGGTGTTGGCCGAGGACGGCACCGAGGCGCCTTACGACCGCTTGCTGCTGGCCACCGGCTCCATGCCCTTCATCCTGCCGGTGCCCGGCAAGGACCTGGCTGGCGTGGTGGCCTACCGCGACATCGCCGACACCGAGGCGATGATCGACGCCGCCACCAAGTACAAGCATGCGGTGGTCATCGGCGGCGGCCTGCTGGGGCTGGAGGCCGCCAACGGCCTGATGCAGCGTGGCATGCAGGTCACCGTGGTGCACATCATGCCGTGGCTGATGGAGCGCCAGCTCGACGACGTGGCCGGCGGGTTGCTGCGCCAGTCGCTCGAGTCGCGCGGCATCCGCTTCGAGATCGGCGCGCAGACCGAGGCGCTGATCCCCGACAAGGACGGACGGGTGATGGCGGTGCGCTTCAAGGACGGCCGCGAGATCCCCGCCGACCTGGTGGTGATGGCCGCCGGCATCAAGCCCAACACCACGCTGGCCAAGACCATGGGCCTGCTGTGTGCGCAGGACGGACGGGGCGGCATCGTCGTGTCCGACACGCTGCAGACCACCACCGACGCCCGCATCTACGCGGTGGGTGAATGCGCCGCGCACCGTGGCATCGCCTACGGCTTGGTGGCCCCGCTGTTCGAGCAGGGCAAAGTCTGCGCCACCCACCTGGCGCAGTTCGGCATCGGCCGCTACACCGGCAGCCAGACCAGCACCAAGCTGAAGGTCACCGGCATCGACTTGTTCAGCGCCGGCAACTTCATGGGCGGCAAGCTGGACGAGGGCTACGAGGAGATCGTGATGAGCGACCCCTTCGGCGGCGTCTACAAGAAGCTGGTGATCAAGGACGACAAGCTGGTCGGCGCCTGCCTGTACGGCGACACGGTGG
>JAURXG010000048.1 GCA_030654555.1 Aquabacterium sp. | reverse complement strand
AGCGCATCGAGCAGCACTTCGGCCTGCAAGCGCATGTCGGATTCAACCTCGCGGCGCTCGCGGTTGATGGCGTCGAGCTGCTGCGCCAGGTCGGCGGCGCGCACCGGGTCGTCGGTGGTCAGGCATTCGATGCCCAGCGTCATGTCCGACAGGCGGCCGGCGGCGTTGATGCGCGGCCCCAGCGCAAAGCCGAAGTCGAAGCCCGCGGCGCGTGCGGGCACCCGGCCGGCCGCCGTGGAGAGCGCCGCCCCGCCGGCCTGGATGCGCCCGGCCCGCACGCGTTTGAGGCCCTGCGCCACCAGCCGGCGGTTGTTGCCGTCCAGCCGCACCACGTCGGCCACCGTGCCCAGCGCCACCAGGTCGAGCAGGGCATCCAGCCGCGGCTGGCCGGCGGCGTCGAACAGGCCGCGCGCACGCTGCTCGGCACGCAGCGCCAGCAGCACGTAGAACATCACGCCCACGCCGGCCAGCGCCTTGCTCTCGAAGGCGCAACCGGGCTGGCTGGGGTTGACGATGACGTTGGCGTCGGGCAGCTGCACCGCGCCGTGCTCGTCCAGCGCCGGCAGGTGGTGATCGGTCACCAGCACCTGCAGGCCGCAGGCGCGCGCATGGGCCACGCCGGCGCTGCTGGCGATGCCGTTGTCCACCGTCACCAGCAGTTGCGGCGGCGCGCCGGGTGATGACGCCAGCGCCAGGTCGTCGATCGCCGGCGTCAGGCCGTAGCCGTGGATCAGCCGGTCGGGCACCACGTAGCCCAGCGTGGCCGGCGCGGCGCCCAGCATCGCCAGGCCGCGCAGGGCCACGGCGCAGGCGGTGGCGCCGTCGCAGTCGTAGTCGGCCACGATGCAGATGCGCGCGCGCGCCGCGATGGCATCGGCCAGCAGCGTGGCCGCGGCCATCGCGCCCATCAAGGCCGTGGGCGGCAACAGCCGGGCCAGGCCATCGTCGAGCTCGTCGGCCGAGCGCACGCCGCGCGCGGCGAACAGCCGCGCCAGCAGCGGGTGCACGCCGGATTGCTCGAGCGCGAAGGCGATCCGCGGCGGCACGTCCCGCACGCGCAGCGACGGGGGCGGCACGTCGCGGGGGCTCAGCGTGGGGCTGCTCACAGGGCCTCCAGCACGGCGTTGGCCGAGGGCTGGCGCCAACTGCCCGAGATCCGCTGCCACAGGCCTTGCGGCGCCGGCTCGAAGGCCTGGGCCCGCCGCTCGCCGCACAGCGTGAGCGTGCCGCCGTCGCGCAGCAGGGCCGCGATCGGCCCGGCATCCAGCGCGCGCCAGGCCTCGCACCAGGCGGCCCAGTCCTCGGCCAGCGCGGGCGCGCGCAGCCGGTCGTCCACGGTCACCGGCGCCGGGTGGGGCGATGCGGGCAAGCGCCCGCAGCCGCTGAGCCAGAACGAGTTGACGGTGGGCAGCCCGGCCGCTTCGCGCCGGTCGTTCACCGCATGGGTGTAGAGCAGCATCTGCACCTCGTTCTGCAGCCGGCGGATCAAGCGTGCACTGCGCTGGTCGGGCAGCCAGGGGTCGACGTTGCGGCCGGTCACCCGGTCGAGCGAGGCGGTGGCCAGGCCGTCGAACAGCGCATGCGTGGCCAGCCACTGCAGCGGCGCGGCCCAGTGCAGCGTGAAACCCTCGGTCTCGAACAGCGGGCGCACGATGTCGAGCAGTTCACGCGAGGCAGCCTCGTCCAGTTGCAGGTCGGCCGGCGCGGTCAGGCTGACCTGCTCGGTGCCCAGGTGCAGATGCACCGGGGTCAGCAGGCCCCAGGCCGGCTCGCCGGCCAAGCCCAGCGCTGCGGCCTGCAACGCGGCAAAGGGCAGGGCGGCATCGGGCAGGGCGGCGGCATCGGCGTGCCAGCCCCGTGCGGCGGCCAGCGCCTGCTCGTGCGGCGGGTTCAGGCTGAACTCGTCGCTGCCGAGCACGGTGCCGGGCGTCAGGCGGGCCAGCAAGCGCTCCAGCCGGGGCAGCGACAGCGATTGCAGCGCGTGCCGACCGGCCTCGGAGACGGTGCCGGCAAAGGGAATCATCAGGTGCATGGGCTGCCCATTATCCCGACGCAGGCCTGCGCCATCGCAGCGCGGGCCCACTGTTAGCATCCCGCTCCTATGAATTGGCCCTACGAATGGCAAATCGGCTGGCGCTACACCCGCGCCGGGCGTGCCGGGCGGCGCAACGGCTTCATCTCCTTCATCTCGCTGGTGTCGATGCTGGGCATCGCGCTGGGCGTGGCGGCGTTGATCATCGTGCTCAGCGTGATGAACGGCTTCCAGAAGGAGGTGACCGACCGCATGCTCAGCGTGGTGGCGCATGTGGAGGTGCTCGATCCGCAAGGCGAGGCGCTGCCCGACTGGCGCGCCACCGCCGCTGCCGCGCGCAAGAACCCGGCGGTGGTGGCCGCGGCGCCGTTCATCGCGATGCAGTCGCTGATCGCGCGCGGCGACGAGATGCGCGGCGCGGTGGTGCGGGGCATCGATCCGGCCGAGGAGGTCAACGTCACCCCGCTGGCCGCGATGATGAAGACCGGCCCGCTGGCCCAGCTGCAGCCCGGCGCCTGGCACATCGTGCTGGGCAGCGAACTGGCGCGCGCGCTGCGGGTGCGGGTGGGCGACAGCGTGACGCTGGTGGCCCCGGGCGGCCAGGTGACGCCGGCGGGCACCGTGCCGCGGCTCAAGAGCTTCACCGTGGCCGGCACCTTCGACTCGGGCCACTACGAGTACGACAGCAGCCTGGCGCTGATCCACCTCGACGACGCGGCGAAGCTGTACCGGCTCGACGGCGCCACCGGGGTGCAGCTGAAGCTGGCCGACCTGCACCAGGCACGCGCGGTGGCGCAGCAACTGGTGTCGCAGCTGCCGGCGGGCCTGCTGGTGCGCGACTGGACCCGCACCAACCGCAACTGGTTCGACGCGGTGCAGCTGGAGAAGCGGCTGATGTTCATCATCCTCACGCTGATCGTCGCGGTGGCCGCGTTCAACCTGGTCAGCACCCTGGTGATGACGGTGACCGACAAGCGCGCCGACATCGCGATCCTGCGCACGCTGGGCGCCAGCCCGCGCTCGGTGATGGGCATCTTCGTGGTGCAGGGCGCCGCCAGCGGCATCATCGGCACGGCCGCCGGCGTGGGGCTGGGCCTGCTGGTGGCGCTGAACATCGGCACCCTGGTGCCGGCGCTGGAACGCCTGCTGGGCACGGTGTTCCTGCCCAGCAGTGTCTACCTGATCAGCCGCATGCCCAGCGACCCGCGGTTGAGCGACATCCTGCCGATCGCGCTGATCTCGGGGCTGCTGGCCTTCGTCGCCACGCTCTACCCCAGCTGGCGCGCCAGCCGGGTCAAGCCGGCCGAGGCGCTGCGCTATGAATGAGCCGGTACTGCGGGCCGAAGGCCTGGCCAAGCGCTTCACCGAGGGCGGGCTCGACGTTCCGGTGCTGCTGGGTGTGGACCTGCAGGTCAGCGCTGGCCAGACGCTGGCGGTGGTGGGCGCGTCGGGCTCGGGCAAGAGCACGCTGCTGCACCTGCTGGGCGGGCTGGACACGCCCAGCGCGGGCCAGGTGTGGCTGATGGGCCGCGATTTGGCCA
>JAURXG010000045.1 GCA_030654555.1 Aquabacterium sp. | reverse complement strand
GCTTCTGCTTCGCGCTACGAAGAAGAAAAGCGCGTGGTCTTCAAGAAAGACGTGGGTCCGCTGATCTCCATGCAGGAGATGAGCCGTTGCATCCAGTGCACCCGCTGCGTGCGTTTCGGCCAGGAAGTGGCCGGCGTGATGGAACTGGGCATGCAGCACCGCGGCGAACACAGCGAGATCACCACCTTCCTGGGCCGCACCATCGACAGCGAGCTGTCGGGCAACATGATCGACATCTGCCCGGTCGGGGCGCTCACCAGCAAGCCTTTCCGCTACTCGGCCCGCACCTGGGAACTGTCGCGCCGCAAGAGCGTGAGCCCGCACGACGGCACCGGTGCCAACCTGATCGTTCAGGTCAAGGCCAACCAGGTGCTGCGCGTGGTGCCGCTGGAGAACGAAGACGTCAACGAGTGCTGGATCGCCGACCGCGACCGCTTCAGCTACGAGGCACTGAACAGCCCGCAGCGCCTGCACACCCCGATGATCAGGCAGGGTGGCCAGTGGCAGGCCGTCGACTGGAACACCGCCCTGGGCTACGTGGCCGATGGCCTCAAGCGCATCCAGGCCGACCATGGCACGGCCGGCATCGGCGCGCTGGGCTCGGCCCATCGCACGGTGGAAGAACTGCACCTGCTGGCCAAGCTGGTGCGTGGCCTGGGCAGCGAGAGCGTCGACGTACGCACGCGGCATGCCGACTTCAGCAACACCGCGCCGGCCGGCAAGGCGCAGTGGCTGGGCACGACGATCGCCTCGCTGTCGACGCTGGACCGGGCCTTCGTGATCGGCTCGTTCCTGCGCAAGGACCATCCGCTGTTCGCGCAGCGCCTGCGCCAGTCGGTGCGCAAGGGCGGGGCGGTGATGAGCCTGCACGCCGTGCACGACGACTGGGCGATGCCGCTGGCCGCCACGATCACCGCCGCCCCCTCGGGCTGGGCGCAGGCGCTGGCCGACGTGGCCGGCTACATCGCCACTGCCAAGGGGGTCGACGCACCGGCCGCTGCGCTGGTCAACGCCGATGCCGAGGTGGTGGCGCAAGCCCTGCTGTCGGGCGAGCGCAAGGCTGTGCTGCTGGGCAACGCCGCGGCACAACATCCGCATGCCGCCTCGCTGCTGGCGCTGGCACAGTGGATCGGCGCGCAGACCGGTGCCACGGTGGGCTACCTCACCGCTGCCGCCAACACCGTGGGCGCGCAGCTGGTCAAGGCCCTGCCGGGCGCCGGTGGCCTGAACGCCGGCCAGATGCTGAGCCAGCCGATGAAGGCGCTGCTGCTGCTGGATGTCGAGCCGGTGCTCGATGCCGCCGACGCCGCCGCGGCGCAGGCTGCGCTGGCCGGCTCGGGCCTGGTGGTGGCGCTGACGTCGTTCAAGGATGCCGCGGTGGCCAACGCCGACGTGCTGCTGCCGATCGCCCCGTTCACCGAGACGGCCGGCACCTTCGTCAATGCCGAGGGCCGGGTGCAAAGCTTCACCGGCGTGGTCAAGCCCGCCGGCGAGGCGCGGCCGGCCTGGAAGGTGTTGCGCGTGCTCGGCAACCTGCTGGGCCTGAGCGGCTTCGACCAGGAAACCGCCGAAGAAGTGCGGGCCGAGGCGCTGGGCGACCTGGCCGGCGTGGCCAAGCGGCTGGACAACAGCACCGCGGCTGCGATCAGCCTGCCTGCAGCCGTCGATGGCCTGCAGCGCGTGGCTGACGTGCCGATCTACGCTGCCGATGCGCTGGTGCGCCGCGCGGCCTCGCTGCAGCTCACCGCCGATGCCAAGGCGCCGGTGGCCAGCCTGCCGCAGGGTCTGTGGCAGCAGTTGGGCCTGTCCGACGGTGACCGCGTGCGGGTGTCGCAAGGCGGCGCCAGCGCGGTGCTGCCGGTGCGTCTGGATGCGTCGCTGGCCACCCACACCGTGCGTGTGCCGGCAGGCCATGCCGACACCGCCACGCTGGGCGCGATGTTCGGCGCCCTCACGGTCGAAAAGGTCTGAACATCATGATCGACCAGTTCAATCAATTCGGGGGCTCGGTGTTCGGCGGCTATGTGTGGCCGGTGCTCTGGAGCCTGATCAAGATCATCGCGGTGGTGCTGCCGCTGATGATCTGCGTGGCCTACCTCACGCTGTGGGAGCGCAAGGGCATCGCCTTCACCCAGGTGCGGCCCGGCCCCAACCGCGTGGGCCCCTACGGCCTGCTGACGCCGATCGCCGACGCGGTGAAGCTGATCTTCAAGGAGATCATCCGCCCCACCGCCGCCAACAAGGGCCTGTTCTTCCTCGGCCCCATCATGACCATCATGCCGGCGCTGGCGGCCTGGGCGGTGATCCCGTTCGGGCCCGAGGTGGCGCTGGCCAACATCAACGCCGGCCTGCTGTTCCTGATGGCCATCACCTCGCTCGAGGTGTATGGCGTGATCATCGCCGGCTGGGCCTCGAACTCGAAATACGCCTTCCTCGGCGCGCTGCGCGCGTCGGCGCAGATGGTCAGCTACGAGATCGCGATGGGCTTCGCGCTGGTGATCGTGCTGATGGTCGCCGGTTCGATGAACATGACCGACATCGTGATGAGCCAGGGCAAGGGCACGATGGCCAGCGCCGGCCTCGGGCTGCTGAGCTGGAACTGGCTGCCGCTGTTCCCGGTGTTCATCGTCTACTTCATCGCCGGACTGGCCGAGACCAACCGCCACCCCTTCGACGTGGTGGAGGGCGAGTCCGAGATCGTGGCCGGCCACATGATCGAGTAC
>JAURXG010000040.1 GCA_030654555.1 Aquabacterium sp. | reverse complement strand
GCTTCTTCAGGCCCAGGCCGCGGATGGTCTCGATCTGGTCCGGCGCGGTGATCAGGAAGCTCGACAACGCAAACGGGTGCGCCCACCACCCCAGATCCAGGTGGACGAACATCCCTACTTGCAGTTCTTCGATGGCAACCGTCTGCGACATGGCCTGTTTACTTCCAGCGATAGTCAGGAGCGCAGGCCGAGACCCGCATGACCTGGGACTTCGGCAATCACCCGGCCGAACTTGAACCGACCGCGGCCGCCAGAGGGCCGGCGAGCGGGTTTCGTCACCGGCGCGCGGGCCGCACCGGGCCGCGGTGTGACAAGCGTCACGCAGGCCCCACCCGCGGGGGCGCCGGTCGCGGGCGGCGCGGGTGGCAGCCCGCATGGTCGAATGGCGCCGGGGCCGGCCGCCGCCCCGCTCATCCATCTGCCAGGGAGACCCCCCATGAAAACCCAGGTCGCCATCATCGGCGCCGGCCCCTCGGGGCTGCTGTTAGGCCAGCTGCTGGCCCGCTCGGGCATCGCCAACGTCGTGATCGAGCAGCGCAGCGCCGACTACGTGCTGGGCCGCATCCGCGCCGGCGTGCTCGAGCAGACCACCGTCGACCTGCTCGAGCAGGCCGGCGTCGCCGCACGCCTGCACGCCGAAGGCCTGCCGCACGACGGCGTCGAGCTGTGCTTCGGCGGCCAGCGCCACCGCATCGACCTGCTGGGCCTGACGGGCAAGCGGGTGGTGGTCTACGGCCAGACCGAGGTCACGCGCGACCTGATGGACGCCCGCCAGGCCGCCGGCCTGCCCACGGTCTACGAGGCCGACGAGGTGACGGTGCACGGCTTCGACAGCGCCACGCCCCACGTCGGCTGGCTGAAGGACGGCGTGCGCCACACGCTGCAGGCCGACTTCATCGCCGGCTGCGACGGCTTCCACGGCGTGTGCCGCGCCAGCGTGCCGCCCGGCGCGATCACGCTGCACGAGAAGGTCTACCCCTTCGGCTGGCTGGGCGTGCTGGCCGACGTGCCGCCGGTGTCGCACGAGCTGATCTACGTGCACCACGAGCGCGGCTTCGCGCTGTGCAGCCAGCGCAGCAAGGTGCGCAGCCGCTACTACGTGCAGTGCGCGCTGGACGAGCAGGTGGCGCAATGGTCCGACGACGCCTTCTGGGCCGAGTTGAAGCGCCGCCTGCCCGACGACACCGCCGCCCAGCTGGTCACCGGCCCGTCGATCGAGAAGAGCATCGCGCCGCTGCGCAGCTTCGTCGCCGAGCCGCTGCGCTTCGGCACGCTGTTCCTGGTGGGCGACGCCGGCCACATCGTGCCGCCCACCGGCGCCAAGGGCCTGAACCTGGCGGCCAGCGACGTCGGCTACCTGTGGCAGGGGCTGCGCGGCCACTACGCCGGCCACCCGGCCGAGCTCGACCACTACGCCAGCCGCGCGCTGGCGCGCATCTGGAAGGCCGAGCGCTTCTCGTGGTGGATGACCTCGCTGATGCACCAGTTTCCCGACGCCGGCAGCTTCGGCCACAAGATGCAGCGCGCCGAGCTGGACTACCTGGTCGGCTCGACCGCGGCGATGACCGCGCTGGCTGAAAACTACGTGGGACTTCCCATGGTGTAAACCTGGCGCGACACTTCGGGTATCCGGGGCTGCGGCAAGCGGTGGGTTGGGCTTAAGCTGACCACCCAGTTGCCGGGGCCGCCCGGACCCCCTTCGCCCGATGCCCGCCACCGCCCTGCTGCCCCCCGACCACCCCGACCGCGCCAGCCTGGCTGCCGAGGTGCATGCCCGACCGCCCGAGCCGCTGGCTGCGCCCAGCCGCGCCACCTACGTCGCGGTGCGCATCGACGGCGACGACCGCGAGGCCGAGCTGGCCCACATCGTCACGCTGTGCCAGCACCACGGCGTGGCCTCGCCGCCGGCCGGCGGCACGCAATGGGTGGCCACGCTGGGGCCGCTGCGCTTCAAGTGGGAGCGCCACGGCGAGTTCTCCAGCTACACCTTCTTCACCCCCGGCCTGAGCGCCCTGCCGTTTGCCGAGCCGGTGGCCGCGCTGCTGCCCGCGGGCTGGCTGGCCGGCGTGCCCGGGCTGACGGTGTTTGCCGCGCATGCCAAGCTGGTGCCGGCCGATCGGCTGGGCGACGGCGCGCTGGGCATGCCCTCGGCCGAGCAGCTGGCACGGCACTTCGGCACCCACGTGGTGGTGGGCGCCGGCATCGGCGACGGCGCGGGCGGCGCCTTCACCGATTTCGTGATCCACGCCGACGGCTTTGCCCGCTTCCTGCTGGTCGACCGCGAGATGACCGAGCGCCAGGCCGGCCGCATGCTGCAGCGGTTGTTCGAGATCGAGGCCTACCGCATGATGGCGCTGCTGGCGCTGCCGATGGCGCGTGGCCTGTGGCCGCGGCTGCTGCAGATCGAGCGCACGCTGGCCGAGCTGACCGCCTGCTTTGCCGGCAGCACCGCCCCGGGCGCCACCGACGGCAGCGTGCAGGACGAGTTGCTGCTACAGCAGCTGATGGCGCTGGCCGCCGAAGTGGAGAGCGCCCTGGCCGCCAGCCAGGCGCGTTTCGGCGCCAGCCGGGCCTACCACGCGCTGGTGACCACCCGCATCGCCGAGCTGCGCGAGCAGCGCATCAAGGGGCTGCAGACCATCGACGAGTTCATGGCCCGGCGCCTGAGCCCGGCCATGGCCACCTGCGCCACCGTGGCGCAACGGCTGCACGACCTGTCCGAGCGCGTGGCCCAGGCCAGCAGCCTGCTGTCCACGCGCGTGGACATCGTGCGCGAACGCCAGAACCAGGCGCTGCTGACCGCCACCGCGCGCCGCGCCAAGCTGCAGCTGCGGCTGCAGCAGACGGTGGAGGGCCTGTCGGTGGCCGCCATCGTCTACTACCTGGCCGGCCTGGTCGGCTACGGCGCCAAGGCGCTGAAGGCCGCCGGCCTGCCGCTGTCGCCCGACCTGGTCACCGGCGCGGCGGTGCCGGTGCTGGCGCTGGGCGCCTGGTGGGTGCTGCAGCGGGTGCACCGCCGCATCGCCCAGGACGAGCGAGACGGCGGCCCCCCCGGCCACTGATCGGCGCAGCCCCGCCCTCACCCCTCAACTTCGCGCTCGGAGCCTGCCCGCATGGCGATTGCCTTTCCCTTCTCTGCCATCGTCGGCCAGGACGAGATGAAGCTGGCCATCCTGATCGCCGCGGTCGACCCCGGCATCGGCGGCGTGCTGGTGTTCGGCGACCGTGGCACCGGCAAGAGCACCGCGGTGCGCGCGCTGGCCGCGCTGCTGCCGCCGATGAAGGCCACGCTGGGCTGCCGTTATGCCTGCGACCCCGCCGCCCCGCCCGGCGGCTGCGAGCAGTGCGCCACGCTCAAGGGCGGCAAGGGCGTGGTCAGGCACCACAGCGTGCCGGTGCCGGTGGTCGACCTGCCGCTGGGCGCCACCGAAGACCGCGTGGTCGGCGCGCTCGACCTGCAGCGCGCGCTGACCGACGGCGTCAAGGCCTTTGAGCCCGGGCTGCTGGCGCGCGCGCACCGCGGCTTTCTCTACATCGACGAGGTCAACCTGCTCGAGGACCACCTGGTCGACCTGCTGATCGACGTGGCCGCCTCGGGCGAGAACGTGGTCGAGCGCGAGGGCCTGAGCGTGCGCCACCCCGCGCGCTTCGTGCTGGTGGGCAGCGGCAACCCCGAGGAGGGTGAACTGCGCCCGCAGCTGCTCGACCGCTTCGGCCTCAGCGTGGAGGTGAGCACGCCGAAGGACCTGCCCTCGCGCATCGAGGTGGTCAAGCGCCGCGATGCCTTCGAGCGCGACCCCGCAGCCTTCACCGCGGCCTGGGCCAAGCACGACGCCAAGCTGCGCAAGCGCATCGTCAGCGGGCGCGCGCTGCTGCCCAGCGTGGTGGTGCCCGACGCGGTGCTGGAACACACCGCCCGGCTGTGCCTGGCGCTGGGCACCGACGGGCTGCGCGGCGAGCTGACCGTGATGCGCGCCGCGCGCGCGCTGGCGGCGTTCGAGGGCGACAGGACCGTGACGCTGGCGCATGTGCGGCGCGTGGGCCCGCCGGCGCTGCGCCACCGGCTGCGCCGCGATCCGCTGGACGACGCGGGCTCCAGCGTGCGTGTCGAGAGGGCGCTCGCCGACCTGCCCGCGGCATG
>JAURXG010000025.1 GCA_030654555.1 Aquabacterium sp. | reverse complement strand
TCGAAGGTGAGCGCTTTGCCTAGAAGGCGCATGGGAAGGCTCCAGAGGAGGGTAGGGACAGGTCATTGCTGACCCATCCCCCCCTAAGAACCGGACTTGCGACTTTCACCGCATCCGGCTCAAGCACAACACACTGTGCGGGTTCGGGGGAGCACTTGATTCTATCAGCGCCCCCTGCTCCCCACACCGAAGCCTCATACCGAGGCCGGCTTCGCCACAGTCAAACCAAGCGCATGCAGTTGGACATGGCACACCGGGTGCAGCAGCACCCGGTTTGACAACGAGTCCGACCCGCCTGCCACCCGAGGTATCAGGTGATGGTCGTGCCAACCCGCTTCTTCGTCGATGGGCCCACCACATCGGACGCACTTGCCCTGCTGCGAGAGAAATAGCGTCGCCCACTGCTTGCGGTACGCCATGCTCTTCAGCAGACGCTTTGCGCGCAGGTCTTCGCCATAGGCCTCCCACTGGGGATCAAAGGGGTTGTAGCCCCCCATGACCTTCCGGTGCCGGACAATTTCAGTATCGGCAAGCCGATACAGCCGCATCCATTGCGGTTCACCATCTACCGGCCGAACCCGCGTTGCGAATTCGGCCCTGCCTTCGACGGCCGGCCAATACTTCTCGGCCACCCACCTCGGGCCCTTCTTCGGATGCCTGCGACGTGCCCAGCGCGTCAACCGCCACCACATCAGCGTATCGATTCTGCTGAACGTCTCCTTGGCGACCACCGGGTGGTGGTACTGAGCCCAGCCTCGCAGGACCGGATTCAGCAGCTTGATGAGCTCGGCCTGTTTCACCATCGCATGGCCCTTCACGATTCCCTTCACCTTGCCGTAGAACGCTTGCACGTTCTTCTTGCTCGGCTTGATCAGCAGCACCCCCGAGTACTTCCGGAAGTTCCAGCCGAGGAAATCGAACCCCTCGTCAATGTGCGTGACTCGCGTCTTTGCCGGCGACAGTCGCAACCCTCGTTCTGCGAGGAAGGCTTCCACCCACGGCCGGACCACGGTGACCAGGAGGTCTTGCGACGCACCCGTGATCACAAAGTCGTCGGCGTACCGGACCACATTGACCTTGAGCTTCTGGACCTTGGACGAAACCACGGTCGCACGGATGTGCGCCTGCAGCCCGTTTTCCAGCCCGTTCAATGCCACGTTCGCCAGGGTTGGCGAGATGATGCCGCCTTGCGGCGTGCCTGCTTCGGTGCTTGCCAGTTGGCCCTTGTAGACCACCCCCGCCTTCAGCCACTTGTTCAGGATCACCCGGTCCATGCGGACCTGGCTCACCAGCCACTCGTGGTTGATGTGATCAAAGCAGCCTTCGATGTCCGCTTCCAGCACCCATGGGGCCGCAGCCTTCTGGGACAGGCAGACGAACAACTGACTCATGGCATCGGCCGTCGAGCGGTTGCGCCGAAAGCCGTAGCTGTTCGGGTCGCTCTGCGACTCCACAACGGGTTCCAGACTCAACAGGTGGAGAGCCTGCATCGCCCGGTCCTTCATCGTCGGAATGCCCAGCGGGCGCTCCTTGCCATTCGCCTTGGGGATGAAGACCCGCCTCAATGGCATGGGTCGGTATCCCCGCTGCTGCTTGATAGCACTGACAGCCTCCCATTTGCAGGTCGGCGTGCCCCACAGTTCGCGGTCGACGCCTGCCGTCCGCTTGCCTTGGTTCTCAGTCACCCGCCGCACCGCCAGTGCCCTGGCGGCGAACGAGCGAGTCAGCGACCTTTGCAGCGCTTTCACCCTGCGCCAATCGCTTTCCTGCGTAGCCTTCGCTATCCGCATCTGCATCGTTCTCACGTGCTGCTCGACCCGGCGCCAGTCAATGACCTGCCAGTCGTTCGGCCCGTGCGAGGACGCAGAACCATCGTTGTCGATGATCTCTTCCATGCTGACCTCGTTGGTTCACCCGTCAAGGACGCACTTCTGCCCCGAAGGGCAGCGCTCATCCCTTCAGGGCTTGATAGAACTCAGCAACCGGCTCGCGACGGTTGCACCACGTGGAAGTGGGCCTGCTTTCGCAGCGGGGCAAATCTTGAACCCCTGTCCCGACGATTACAGCCGGGCGTTCGCTTTTTCCACGATCCCATACCCCCTCGCCCGACAGGTTGCCTTGCGGCTTCCCTGCCCACGCGCCACAGCGCGCGGGCGGACGGTGGGGCTTACCACGTTCCTTGATTCGCCGACAGCGCGGTGGTGATCCGCGGTGCCTGTCCGTTTAGGGTCTGTCTTTCCCGGGGCTGCTCCGATGGCGACGTGCTCTCCTTTGCGACGAGAGCAACCGGCAGCGTGCCTTTTGGCTGTGGCCTGACAGCAGGTTTGGCCACTCAATCGTTACCCGGGTTCAATCGACAGTTCACGTAGATTACCCATGCAGAACTTGCCTGGCCCCGCATCCGCCTTCCTGCTGGCAGAGTCCGTGCACGCCCTCGCGGGACATGCACGCCACCGAGGTGGGAGACGTTGTCGGACGGGCTTCACACAGGGTCGTTGCCGACCCTGCATGCCATCCTAGGCAACCACTGATCGCACAGTGGGTCACGGCTTGATGCGTGACAAGGCGATCCAAGACTTCGTCGCTCTATGGAGCAGTTGATTCCGTCTCCCGACGACGCTCCAGCGCCACTTGCAGTGGCACTGATGCGCACAACACCATCACGGTCCACCGTCGGCAAGGCCGAGGCTTTCCGTCACGGCATCCGCGTAATCGCGGATGTGGCTCCGGCAGGATCTTCATCCTGCGACCGGGACAAGTCCCGGTCTTTCTCTAGGGCTGCATCACCCCGCAGCTAGGGAGAGCGACACAAACGTGTCGCACCGCAAAAATCGATTATACGGAGTGACGGCAAACCCCCGTCCCGGCGGCCCTGCCCGATCGCTACACTGCGCGCCATCCACCCGCCTGCCACCGACTGCCATGCCCTTCGCGCCGCACTCCTCGTCCGTTGCCGCCACCACGCTGGCCGTGGTGCTGGCGCTGTGCTGCGGCGCGGCCGCGGCCCAGTACAAGTGGAAGGACAGCCGCGGCCAGCTGCACGCCAGCGACCAGCCGCCGCCGCGCGAGATTCCCGACAAGGACGTGCTGCAGCGGCCCGCCCCCCGGTCGCAGGCAGCGCCGGTGCCACCCGCCGCGGCGGCCGCCTCGGCGCCGGCGTCGGCGGCCATCAGCCGGCCGCCGGTCGACCCCGAACTGCAGCAGCGCCGCGCCCGCGCCGAGCAGGAGGCCAAGGCGCGCGCCAAGGCCGACGAGGACCGCCTGGCCTTGCAGCGCGCCGAGAACTGCCAGCGCGCCCGCCAGCAACTGGCCACGCTCGACAGCGGCACCCGGCTGGTGCGCGTCAACGACAAGGGCGAGCGCGTCGCGCTCGACGACGCCACACGTGCCAGCGAGATGGCCCAGGCGCGCAACGTGATCGCGTCGGAGTGCCGCTGAGCGCCTGCGGCACTGGGCCCCAGGCTCAACGCGCGCCGGCCTTGCGCGCCTTCTTCAGCCCGTCGCGGCGATAGCGCTGGCGGCGCGCCTCTTTCGGATCGACCTCCAGCGGGCGCAGCAACTCCAGCCGGTCGCGGTCACACAGCACCGCGCCCGGCTCGACGGCCCGGCCCCACAGGCCCAGCGTCAACCCATCCAGCACCGCCGCGCCCAGCCGATCGGCCAGGCCGCTGGCGCGCAGCGCCTGCAAGGCCGTGCTGCCCGCCGGCAGGCACAGCGCCACGCGATCGATCCGGTGCGGCGCCGCCGCGTAGGCCACCTCGACGGCGATCTGCCCGGCGCCACCATCGGCCGTGCCGGCGCCCCCGGCCTCAGCGCTCGCCATACACCTGCCGGGCGCGCTGCACGAACGAATCGACGAAGGTGTTGGCCACCCGGTCGAACACCGGGCTGAGCACGGTCTCGAGCGCGCGGCTGGAGAACGCATAGCGCAGGTCGAACTCGACCCGGCAGGCCACGCTGCCGGCCGCGCCGATGGGCACGAAGCGCCAGGTGCCGTCCAGATCGGAAAACGGGCCGTCGACCAGCGCCATCACCACCGACTGGTCGGCCTCGTGGGTGTTGCGGGTGGTGAAGGCATGGCGCAGGCCGGCGTAATGCAGGTGCAGCCGGGCCGTCATGCCGTGGGCGTGGTGATCCAGGACCTCGGCCCTTTCACACCAGGGCAGGAAGCCGGGGTAGGACGCCACCGTGGTCACCAGCTCGTACATCTCGCGGGCCGAGTACCAAAGCAGCACGGATTTCTTCACGTGCTTCATACAATGCGATGAATTCTAGAGGTCGCTTGGCTTCGAGCCTGCCGCCCTCATCTCCTGGCCCACCATGTCCACGCTGACCATCACACGCAAGGAAGCCGCCAAGGCGGCCAAACCTTCGGGGCCCATCGCCGAGAACCGCCGCGCCCGCTTCGATTACCACATCGAGGAGCGGCACGAGGCCGGCATGGTGCTGGCCGGCTGGGAGATCAAGGCCATCCGCGCCGGCCAGGTGCAGCTGACCGACGGCTACGTGCTGATCAAGGACGGCGAGCTCTACCTGATCGGCTGCCGCATCAACGCGCTGCGCTCGGCGTCCACCCATGTCAGCCCCGAGGCCGACCGCACCAAGAAGCTGCTGATGCACAAGGCCGAGATCCGCCGCCTGGTGGGCAAGGTCGAGCAGCGCGGCTTCACCCTGGTGCCGCTGGACCTGCACTTCAAGGGCGGCCGGGTGAAGGTGGAGATCGCGCTGGCCAAGGGCAAGGCCGAGCACGACACGCGCAACGCCACGAAAGACCGGGAGTGGGAGCGCGAGAAGGGCCGCCTGATGCGGCACAACATCTCGGCCAAGTCCTGAGGTTCGCCTGAGGTTCGGCCTCAGTCCCAGTTCGGCTTGCGCTTGTCGATGAAGGCCTGCACGCCTTCGAGCGCGCTGTCGTCCATCATGTTGCAGGCCATGGTCTGGCAGGCGTCGGCGTAGGCCGCCGCCATGCCCACTTCGAGCTGGCGGTAGAACAAGGCCTTGCCCATCGCCAGCGCCACGCGTGGCTTGCCGACGATGGAGGCCACCAGCGCCTCGACCTCGGCCACCACGTCGGCCGGTGGCACCACGCGGTTGACCAGGCCCCGGGCCTTGGCCTCGTCGGCCGAGATGAAGCCGCCGGTCACCAGCATCTCGAAGGCCTGCTTGCGCCCCAGGTTGCGCGACAGCGCCACGCTGGGCGTGGCGCAGAACAGGCCCAGGTTGACGCCGCTGACGGCAAAACGCGCATCCGACGACGCCACCGCCAGGTCGCACATCGCCACCAGCTGGCAGCCGGCCGCGGTGGCGATGCCCTGCACCTGGGCGATCACCGGCACCGGCAGCTGCTGCAGGCTCATCATCATGCGCCCGCACTGGGCGAACAGCGTTTCGTAATAACGCTGCGAAGGCGCGGCCCGCATCTCCTTGAGATCGTGCCCGGCGCAGAAGGCCTTGCCGGTGGCGTTGATCACCAGCAGGCGTGCCGTGGTGTCGCGCGCGATCAGGTCCAGCTCGGTCTGCAGCGCGTCGAGCATGGCCTCGGACAGCGCGTTGAAGGCCTGCGGCCGGTTCAAGGTGAGGGTGATCACGCCGCGTGCGTCCTGGTGGCGCAGCAGCAGCGGGTCGTCGGTGGTCAACATGGTGGGCTCCTTCACGTCGAGCGCGTTCATTCGATGGCCGAGCTGGACTTCGCCCGCTCGCGCAGCTGGAACTTCTGGATCTTGCCGGTGGAGGTCTTGGGGATCTCCTCGAAGCGGATCTCGCGCGGCACCTTGTAGCCGGCCAGCAGGCCCTTGCAGTGGGCCACCAGCTCGGCGGCGGTGACCGTGGCGCCGGGCCGGGTCTCGACATAGGCCACCGGCGTCTCGCCCCATTTCGGATCGGGCCGGGCCACCACCGCGCAGGCCACCACCGCCGGGTGGCGGTACAGCGCGTCCTCCACCTCGATCGAGCTGATGTTCTCGCCGCCGGAGATGATCACGTCCTTGCTGCGGTCCTTGATCTTGGCGTAGCGGTCGCTCTCCAGCACCGCCAGGTCCCCGGTGTGGAACCAGCCGCCCTCGAAGGCCTTGTCGGTGGCCGCCGGGTTCTTCAGGTAGCCCTTCATCACGATGTTGCCGCGGAACATGATCTCGCCCATGGTCTGGCCGTCGGCCGGCACCTCGGCCAGCGTCTCGGGGTGCAGCACGGCCATGCCCTCCTGCAGCGGGTAGCGCACACCCTGGCGACCGTTCAGCCGGGTCTGCTCCGACAGGGGTTCGGTCGCCCAGCCGGTGCGCTTGACCGCCACCGCCGCCGGCCCGTACACCTCGGTCAGGCCGTAGACATGGGTGATGTCGAAGCCGATCTTGGCCATGCCCTCGATCATCGCCGCCGGCGGCGCAGCGCCGGCCACCATGCCGCGCACGGGCTGGCCGATGCCTTGACGCAGGTCATCCGGCGCGTTGTAGATCAGGCTGTGCACGATGGGCGCCGCGCAGTAGTGGTCGACGCGGTGCTCGCGCATCGCCTCGAGGATGGCCTTGGCCTCGACCCGGCGCAGGCAGACATGGGTGCCGCCCAGCATCGCCACCGTCCACGGGAAGCACCAGCCGTTGCAGTGGAACATCGGCAAGGTCCACAGGTAGGTGGGGAAGTTCGGCATCGTCCAGGTGGCCGCGTTGCACACCGCGTTGAGGTAGGCGCCGCGGTGGTGCGTGACCACGCCCTTGGGGTCGCCCGTGGTGCCCGAGGTGTAGCTCACCGCGATGGCGTCCCACTCGTCGGCCGGGCCGTCCAGCGTGGCCAGCGGTGCATGCGCCGCCAGCAGCGCCTCGTAGGCGTGCGTGCCCAGCAGGTCCCCCGGGCCGGCGTACTCGCTGTCGTCGACGTCGATCACCGCCGGCTGGCGGCCAAACTGCTCGCGCAGCATCGCCAGCGCCGGGCCCATCACCGGCGCGAACTCGCGGTCGGTGATCACCACCTGGGCCTCGCAGTGGTTCATCTGCCAGGCCAGCAGCGGGGCATCGAGCCGGGTGTTCAGCGTGTTGAGCACGGCGTTGAGCGCCGGCACCGCGTAGTGCGCCTCCACCATCTCGGGCGTGTTGGGCAGCATCACGCTGACGGTGCTGCCGCGGCCCACGCCCAGCGCGCGCAGCGCCGCGGCCAGGCGCGCCGAACGCTCGCGCGTCTGCGCCCAGGTGTAGCGGCGGGCGCCATGCACCACCGCGGGCAGATCGCCGAAGACCTCGGCACTGCGCTCGACGAAACTGACCGGCGACAAGGCCACGAAATTGGCCGTTCGACGGTCCAGATGCTGCTCGTAGATATTGCTCATGCGCGCTCCAACAACGACGGGATGGCGCCGTGGAAATCCGGCGCCGCCACCCTGCAATCCGGGGGCAATCATCGTCGCACATGAAGCCCCCCTTTTGGACTGAGAGAGGCCGCAAGCGCCTTGTCGCACGCGTGTCAGGGCAAGCACCCGTTGCCGCAGGTAGCCTGCGCCACCTATAAACCCGGAGCTTTGCAGGGTGTGCCCCTGCATCCCCAATCGGTTGGCGTAGGAGCAGGACAGGACAACGATGGCAGATACAGCAGGCCCCCTGCTCAGCGTGCGTGGTGTGACGGTTCGCTTCGGCGGCATCGTGGCACTCGACGGCGTGAGTTTCGACGTGGACCGTGGCCATGTGTGCGGCCTGATCGGCCCCAATGGCGCGGGCAAGACGACCTTGTTCAATTGCCTGTCGCGGCTCTACAACTACCAGGCGGGCGACATCCTCTTCGAGGGGCAATCGATCACCAACACGCCCACCCATCAGATCGCGCAACTGGGCATGGGCCGCACCTTCCAGAACCTGGCGATGTTCCGCACCCTGCCGGTGCGCGACAACATCATGATCGGCGCCCACTCGCGCTCGTCGGCCGGGTTCCTGGCCAGCGCGCTGCGCCTGCCCAGCGTCGGCGCCGAAGAGCGCCGCCTGCGCGAACGCGCCGACCAGATCATGGAATACCTCGAACTCACGCCCTTCGCCGACCGCCCGGCCGGCGACCTGCCCTTCGGCACGCAAAAGCGCGTCGAGATGGGCCGCGCACTGGCTGCCGACCCCAAGCTGCTGCTGCTGGATGAGCCGGCCGCCGGCCTCAACCACGAAGAGCTGGGCGAACTCGGCCGGCTGATCGTCGACGTGAAAGACCGCATGGGCATCACCGTGCTGCTGGTGGAACACCACATGAGCCTGGT
>JAURXG010000016.1 GCA_030654555.1 Aquabacterium sp. | reverse complement strand
TCAATTATTGCATGTACAAAAAATAAAGGCCGGCAGCGCCGACCTGGGAGGAGAAGCCGGCCGGGCGCTCAGGCCTTCAACGCCGCCAGCACCTCGTCGAGCATCTTCTTGGCATCGCCGAAGAGCATGCGGTTGTTCTCTTTGTAGAACAGCGGGTTGTCGACCCCGGCATAGCCCGAGGCCATGCTGCGCTTCATCACGATGCTGGTCTTGTCCTTCCACACCTCCAGCACCGGCATGCCGGCGATGGGGCTGGTGGGGTCGTCCTGCGCGGCCGGGTTGACGATGTCGTTGGCGCCGATGACCATGGTCACGTCCGTGCTGGGGAAGTCGTCGTTGATCTCGTCCATCTCCAGCACGATGTCGTAGGGCACCTTGGCTTCGGCCAGCAGCACGTTCATGTGGCCCGGCATGCGGCCGGCCACCGGGTGGATGCCGAAGCGCACGTTGATGCCCTTCTCGCGCAGCAGCTTGGTGATCTCGTAGACCGTGTGCTGGGCCTGCGCCACCGCCATGCCGTAGCCCGGCACGATGACCACGTTCTTGGATTCGCGCAGCAACTCGGCGGTTTCCGCCGCGCCGATGGGTTGCACCTCGCCTTCGGGCTGGGCCGCCGCACCGTCGCCCTTGGCCACCGGCGCACCGCCGCCGAAGCCGCCGGCGATCACGCTGATGAAGTTGCGGTTCATCGCCCGGCACATGATGTAGCTCAGGATCGCGCCCGAGGAGCCCACCAGCGCCCCTACCACGATCAGCAGGTCGTTGCTGAGCATGAAGCCGGTGGCCGCGGCGGCCCAGCCCGAGTAGCTGTTGAGCATCGACACCACCACCGGCATGTCGGCGCCGCCGATGGCCATCACCATGTGCACGCCGAACAGCAGCGCGATCACGGTCATCACCAGCAGCGGCAGCATGCCGGTCTGGATGTCGTGCGCGTGCAGGAACTCGCGGCCGAACCAGATCACCACCAGCAGGCCCGCCAGGTTCAGCAGGTGCCGCGCGGGCAGCAGCAGCGGCTTGCCGCCGATCTTGCCCGACAGCTTGCCGAAGGCGATCAGCGAGCCCGAGAAGGTGACGGCGCCGATGAGGATGCCGATGTAGATCTCCACCTCGTGGATGGCCTTCTCGGCCTCGGTGGGGAACACGGTGGACGTGTCGACGTAGCTGGCAAAGCCCACCAGGCAGGCGGCCAGGCCCACCAGGCTGTGCATCAGCGCGACGAGCTCGGGCATCTGCGTCATCTGCACCTTCTTCGCGGCGAAGAGGCCGATGGCCCCGCCGACGGCCAGCGCCCCGACGATCCACGGGATGCCGGCCGGCGTGACGCGCGGGCCGAGCACGGTGGCCAGCACGGCAATCGCCATGCCGATCATGCCGAACAGGTTGCCGCGGCGTGCGGTCTCGGGGTTGGCGAGGCCGCCCAGGCTCAGGATGAAGAGGATGGTGGCGGCGATGTAGGAAACGGTGGCCAGGCTGGATGTCATGTCCGTGTCCTTGTTCTTATTTGCGGAACATCGCCAGCATGCGCCGCGTGACCGCGAAGCCGCCGAACATGTTGACGGCCGTGAGCGCCAGTGCGAACACCGCCAGGCCCAGGATCAGCGCGTTGGGCCGGTCCATCACCCCGCCGGTGAGCGGTGGCGCCACCTGCACCAGCGCGCCGATGGCGATGATCGACGAGATGGCGTTGGTCACGCTCATCAGCGGCGTGTGCAGCGAGGGCGTGACGTTCCACACCACCATGTAGCCGATGAAGCAGGCCAGCACGAACACGGTGAAGTGCGACAGGAAGCTGGCCGGCGCGTACAGCCCCACCAGCCCGAACAGCACCGCGCCGACACCGAACACCGTGACCAGCGATTGCACCGACATCGGCGCGCCGGCCCCGTGGCCGTGGCCCTTGGGGGCGGCGGCCGGCATCGCGGCCTTGGGCTTGGGTGCCGCGGCGGGCTGCTTGATCGGTGGTGCGGGCCAGGTGATCGTGCCGTCCTTGATCACCGTGAGGCCGCGCAGGGCGTCGTCGTCCATGTTGACGTTGATCGTGCCGTCCTTGGTCTTGCACAGCTCCTCGGTCAGGCGCAGCAGGTTGTTCGAGTACAGCGTGGACGACTGCTTGGCCAGGCGGCTGACCAGGTCGGTGTAGCCGACGATGGTGACGCCGTGGCGCACCACGGCTTCGCCGGGCACGGTGAGCTCGCAGTTGCCGCCCTGCTCGGCCGCCATGTCGACGATCACGCTGCCGGGCTTCATGCTCATCACCATCTCGGCGGTGATCAGCCGGGGCGCGGGCTTGCCCGGGATCAGCGCGGTGGTGATGATGATGTCCGCGTCCTTCGCCTGTTGGGCGTACATCGCGCGCTGGGCGGCCAGGAACCCCTCGCTCATCACCTTGGCGTAGCCGCCGCCGCCCGAGCCTTCTTCCTCGTAGTCGACCTTGACAAATTCACCGCCCAGCGAGACCACCTG
>JAURXG010000651.1 GCA_030654555.1 Aquabacterium sp. | reverse complement strand
CCTTGAGCAGGCGGCGGATGTCGGCTGCGGGTACATGCCCCTCGATGGCATAACTGCCCACCCATGCCGTATGGCACGAGCCGAGCTTCATGGGCACTTTCAGCCGAGCGCGGGTCGCGGTGTTGCCGACATCGTTGACCTTGACCTGGAAGCCGTTGGCTTCGAGGTGGGTGATCCAGTCCTTGCAGCAGCCGCAGGTCGGGCTCTTCCAGACCTCGACCAGCACCGCCTGGCCCTGCGCTTGCAGAACCGCGGGTATCGCGAGCAGTCCGCCCGCGCTGAGCAGCGAAACCAGTGCGTGGCGCCTATTCATGGTGTTCATGCCTTGCCCGCCGGCGCGACCATGATCGTGCCCACCATGCCACCCTGGTAGTGGCCAGCGATCAGGCAGGCGAACTCGAACTCGCCGGCGCGGTTGAAGGTCCACACGATCTCGCCGGTCTTGCCGGGCGGGACATGCGCCATGTAGGGCTCGTCATGTTCCATGTTGGGGAACTTCACCATCATCTCGGCGTGCTTGGCGTTCTCGGCCTTCGTGCCGATGACGAACTCGTGCATCACCTTGCCGGTGTTGCGGACCACGAACTTCACAGCCTCGCCTTGCCGCACCGCGATGCGCGCAGGCGTGAATCGCATGTTGTCGGCCATGCCGACCTCGATGCTGCGCTTGACACTCCTGGCATCGCCGGCAATGCCCCAGTCCTTCTGTTCCTTGCGCACCGGGCCCGTCTTGGGTACGTGCGGCTTGTCGGTATGGGCCTGCACGGGCGCGGCCAGCAGGGGCAACGTCGCGGCGGTGGCGGCTGCCGCCATGCGCGTGATGGCGATGCGGCGGGTGAGCAGGCTTGTGGTCGGTTCGTTCATGTGGTTCTCCATGGGTATCGGCGATCAGCAGTTCGGGTAGCGACGGGTGTGATGTGGGTTCTGCAGGTCCTCAGTGGCCCGAGTGGCCGCCCGCAGGTTTGCGCACCTTGACTTCGACGTCCTGGGCGGGTTTGGCCATGGATGGCATGGAGCCAGGCCCAGGGCTGGCGTCGGCCTTGAATCGCGCCAGGTCAGGCAAGGCGCCAGTGAACTCGTAGGCCACCGTGCCCGGTGGATGCTGGTACCAGCCCGGATCGCTGTAGTCGCCACGTTTTTGGTCCTTGCGAACCTTCACAACGCTGAACATGCCTCCCATGCCGACAGCGCCGAAGGGGCCGGTGCCGGTCATCATCGCGGCCGTGTTGTCGGGCAGTGGCATCTCCATCTCGGTCATGTCCTTCATGCCGCGCTCGCCCATCACCATGTAGTCGGGGATGAGCTGGGTGATCTGCCGCGCAACGCCGCGGTGGTCCACGCCGATCATCGTCGGCACGTCGTGGCCCATCGCGTTCATCGTGTGGTGGCTCTTGTGACAGTGGAAGGCCCAGTCGCCTTCCTCGTCGGCCAGGAAGTCCATCTGCCGCATCTGCCCCACCGCGATGTCGGCCGTCACCTCGCACTGGCGCGTGCTCTTGGGGGTCGGCCCACCGTCGGTGCCGGTGATCAGGAACGCGTGCCCGTGCAGGTGCATCGGGTGGGTCGTCATCGTCAGGTTGCCGACACGGATGCGCACCTTGTCCATGTGTCGCACCACCAGCGGGTCGATGCCGGGGAAGATTCGGCTGTTCCAGCTCCACAGGTTGAAGTCCAGCATCGTCATGATCTTGGGCGTGGCGGCGCCTGGATCGATGTCGTAGGCGTTGAGCAGGAAGCAGAAGTCGCGGTCGACCTCATCGATCAGCGGGTGTTTGGCCTTCGGGTGCGTGATCCAGAAGCCCATCATTCCCATCGCCATCTGCACCATCTCGTCGGCGTGCGGGTGGTACATGAAGGTGCCGGGGCGACGCGCCACGAACTCATACACATAGGTCTTGCCAGGCGGAATGCCGGGCTGGTTCAACCCCGTCACGCCGTCCATGCCGTTGGGCAGGCGCTGGCCGTGCCAGTGGATGCTCGTGAGCTCGCCCAGCTTGTTGGTGACGAAAATGCGTACGCGGTCGCCTTCCACCACCTCGATGGTCGGCCCCGGGCTCTGGCCGTTGTAGCCCCACAGGTGGGCCTTGAAGCCGGGGCTCATCTCTCGCACCACGGGCTCGGCCACCAGGTGGAATTCCTTCACACCATTGTTCATGCGCCAGGGCAGCGTCCAGCCGTTGAGCGTGACGATGGGGTTGTAGGGTCTCCCGGTGTTGGGCACCAGCGGCGGCATGGTGTCGGGCTTGGTTTGGATGACCGGCTCGGGCAGCGCCGCCATCGCCACTTTGCTGACGGTGGCGGCGGTCACGGCCGCCGTGACGGCACCAGCGCCGCCGATGAAATTGCGTCGGGAAACCATGTGTAGTCCTTCGGGTTCAGTGGGCCGCGCCGCCGCTCTCGACCGCCATCGCGGGGCCGGCTGCTGCTGCGAGGCTGGGTTTGCCGATCAGTGCCATGTCGAGGTCAGCCTGTGCGATCCAGAAGTCGCGCAGCGCCTCAATGGAGGCGTTGACGCTGGCGATCTGCGTGCGGGCATCGGCGAGCAGTTCGAACACGCCGATCAACATGCCGTTGTAGCGAAGCACGTTCTCCTCGGCGATGCGCTGGTTCAGCGGCACGACCTCGTCACGGTGGTGCCGTGCGATGTCGTAGGCCGAGCGGTAGCCGGTGTAGGCCTCGCGCACCTCAGAACGGGCGTTGATCGCGGTCTCGGCAGCGCGGTGCAGGGTCTGCATGTAGATCGCCTCGGCGCGTGCGACGCGGGCGCCTCCCCAATCGAACAGCGGCAACTCGAATCCGATCTCCCAGCCGCGCTGGGTGGGCGCCTCGTTCGAACTGTTGCGCACCAGGCCCAGTTCCAGCACGTTGACGAAGCGCGTGGTTCTCGTCAGGCCCAGGTTGCTGGCTGTCTGTTCCGCAGCCAGCTTGGCGCCCTGCACGTCCAGCCGCTGAGCCAGCGCCACTTGCTCGATGTCCGGCAGTTCCATGGGTGATGGCGGCAGATCCGGCAGCCTCTCGGGCAACGCGAACTGGGTCTGCGACCCCCAGACGCCGAGCAGCCGTACCAGGCGCTCGCGCGTGGATCGCTGGGCTTGCTCTGCCCGGGCAAGCTGCAGCACGGCGTTGGCATAGAACGACTGTTCCCGGGCACGCTGCAGCTTGTTGAAGTTGCCGACCTGCTCCATGCGCCGGGCCAGTTCAGCGCTGGCATCGGCAGCCTGCTTGACCTGCCGCATGTAGCGAACGGTCTCTTCCGCTGCAAGCGCCGTGAAGTAGGCCTTGCGCGTGTCGGCGGCCAGCGACAGCACGCTCATCGCCACGCGCCCCTTCACTTTCTCGAAACGGCGTGCTTCCATCTTGCCGATCAGCGGCATCGCCACCAGGCGCGCCAGGTTGAAGTGCAGACCGCGCTCGATCTCCCGTTCGTCGCCCTGGCTGGTGCGCCCGAAGCTGAAGCCCGGGTTCTGCAGACGCCCGGCCTGCACGACCTCAGCCTCGGTAACGCCGAGCTCCTGAAAGTCAGCCTGCAACCCGCGGTTGTTGAGCAATGCGATCTGCACGGCATCGTCCACCGTCAGCGGCTTGGCCAGCAGCTCCGCCACGCGCTTGGCGATGGTGTCGAGGTCGGCGTCGCCGCGTGCCCAGTGCAGGTCCTTTCCGATGCGCTCCTTGGTGGTCCGTTCTACGGCGCCGAAACCACCATTCGGGGTGAGGCTTGCGCATCCCCCAAGCACCGCGGCACTGGTCAGTAGCGCCAACACGCGGAGCCCGCGAGCACTACGCACGCCGCGCTCCAAGGTCGCACGACTTTGAATGTCATCGCTCATCGTGCAGCCCTCAGTGTTTGTGGCCGGAAGGACCAGCCGGCATCGGCATGGCCGCTGGCGCGGCTGTTGATGCAGGCGCCTGGGACGTTGCGTCTTGCTTCGCTCCCGCCGCGGGATCGGGCCGCTGTGCCTCGCGCGCGTAGACCCTCCAGCCACCGATGCGGGCGACGGCGTCATTGGCCTCGCGCCAGGCCACGGGTTTGGCGTCGCCGATGCTACGAAACTGCGCGAACGCCGACTCGTAGCGCACCGAAGGCACCTGGGCCTTCGGGTCCAGCGGATCAGGTTGGGGGATAGAGGGGGACTGCGCCTGGGCCTGAGCGGCCAGCAGGAGTGTGAACAGCAGGCTCGACAGCACCCACGGCATGCGCCGGCGCGTTGTGGTTGGGACCATGGAATCCTCACGTGAACGTCTGGTGGCGCCCCTGCAGCAGCCGCGAAGGGGCGGAACAGGACCTGGCGCGAGGCCGCGTGTCGCTACACGCGCGTCAGCTCGGACCAGTTACACGAGGACGTTTCGAGGGGGGCGGTCAGGGCCGTCGGCGGCGAAAGCGTCGACGGTGGGCACGACGGTGGTGAACACAGTCGGCGCCGAGTCGGTAGCCGAAACGACCGGCACCGCGGTCAGGATGGCGCCCATCGTGCAGCAGGAGGCACAAGCGCTGCACTTCTGCTTGGCCGCCTGGCTGGCCTTCGCAACGGCCGACGCATCGTCAGCAACCACCGTAGTGGCCGACGCGCCCGAGCGAACCTCATGTACAAACTCGGCATCACCATGATGCGAGTGCTTGGACACAGTCGCACTGAACTCCACGCGAGCAGAGCCGCTCCCTTGGTGATTTGGACCGCAGAACGCCATGGTCGCGGCGGCAGCCCCTTGCGCAGGGACGGCCAACACCAACAACCAGATAAAAAGCGTTCTAAAAAACAAGCCCATGTTCAGACTTTACTGCATGCCTACTTCGCAGCGCATGCTGGCCCCTCCTGCAACCCTTTCGCTCAAACTGACTTCTGGCTTTGACAGATCGCCTTTGGTTGCAAGTCTCACGACGCTGGCGCCGGCCGGTGCGGACATGCGCTTGCCTGTCCACC
>JAURXG010000637.1 GCA_030654555.1 Aquabacterium sp. | reverse complement strand
CAGACCGACGATGCCCAGCGTATGGCCGGCCAGCTCGAAACCGGCGAAGGTCTTCTTGCCATCCTCGACCTTGCGGTCCATGTCGGGAGCAGCCGGGTCCAGTTCAGCCACAAAACGCAGCGCCGGCGCCAGATTGCGCGCGCCCAGCAGCATGCCGGCCAGTCCGGCCAGCCCCGCCCCCAGCGGAATCACCAGCCACACCGGGCTGTGCAGGCCCTGCGGGAACGCCGCCTTGAACATGGCGAAGTTCTCGGCCAGGTGCGGCGAGGCCATCAGTCCGAACATGTAGGCGCCCACGGCATAGAAGGCCACGTAGCCCAGGTCGAGCAGGCCGGCATAGCCCACCACGATGTTCAGGCCCAGCGCCAGCAGCACGTAGAGCAGCGCGAAATCGAGCATGCGCACCCAGAAATTGCCGGCCGATTGCGCGATCAGCGGCAGCACCATCAGCGCCACCGCGGCGATCAGGAAGACGATGAGTTTGTTCTTCATGGTGTGTCTCCGGCGCGATCAGGCGCGGTCCGCCACGCGCTCGCCCAGCAGGCCCTGCGGCCGCACGGTGAGCACCAGGATCAGCACCAGGAAGGCGAAGATGTCGCTGTACTGGCTGCCCAGCACGCCGCCGGTGAGCATGCCGATGTAGCCCGAGCCCAGCGCCTCGATGATGCCCAGCAGCACGCCGCCCACCACCGCGCCGCCCAGGTTGCCGATGCCGCCGAACACCGCCGCGGTGAAGGCCTTCAGCCCGGGCAGGAAGCCCATGGTGTGCTGCACCGTGCCGTAGTTGGCCGCGTACATCACGCCGGCCAGCGCCGCCAGCGCGGCGCCGATGATGAAGGTGGCCGAGATCACGTGGTCGGGGCGCACGCCCATCAGCGCGGCCACGCGCGGGTTCTCGGCGGTGGCGCGCATCGCCCGGCCCAGCTTGGTGCGGTTGACCAGGTACATCAGCGCCAGCAGCGTGATCGCCGTGGTGGCCAGGATCAGGATCTGGGTGAGGTTGATCACCGCGCCGCCGATGAAGAAGGGGTCGTTGGGCAGCAGGATCGGGTAGGGCTTGGTGCTGGGCTGCCAGATGATCATCGCCAGCGTCTGCAGCAGCAGGCTCATGCCCATCGCGGTGATCAGCGGCGCCAGCCGCGGTGCGTTGCGCAGCGGCCGGTAGGCGATCTTCTCGATCAGGTAGTTCAGCGCCGAGCACACCACGATCGCCGCCACCAGCGAGATCAGCAGCATCACCCAGCCCGGCAGGCCGCTGTCGGCCAGCATGCGCAGCACCGTCCAGCTGGTCAGCGCGCCCACCATCAGCACCTCGCCGTGGGCGAAGTTGATCAGGTTGATGATCCCGTAGACCATCGTGTAGCCCAGTGCCACGAGCGCATACATGCTGCCCAGCACCAGACCGTTGATGATCTGCTGCAACAAGATATCCATCGCGGGGCGTCTCCGGTCCGTTGTCCGCCTGCTGCCGGTGCGGCCCGGTCGGCCGCGCCGGCGTCGGGCAGGCTTGTGTTTTGTGGCTAGCAAGAAGCCGGCCGACGCCGGCCCGTTGCAGGCTGGCGCGGATTGTAGGCAGGGGGTCGACCTGCAAACGGGGGGAGATTCCCGGCCGATCGCCGAACAATCTGCGGAACTGCGGCGCAGCGGCCGCAGCTTCTACGGTGACTCGGGTTGTCCCTGATCGGCCGCAGCGCCACCGGGTGCACTGCCGGTGGCCCGCGCCTCGTCGTTGAGCCGCCGCAGCTCGGCCAGGCGCTCGCCTATGCGCAGCTCCAGCCCGCGTGGTGCCGGTTGGTAGAAGCGCTGCGGCGGCAGGCCGTCGGGCAGGTAACGCTCGCCGGCGGCGAAACCACCGGCCTCGTCGTGCGCATAGCGGTAGCCGGCGCCATGGCCCAGGCCCTTCATCAGCTTGGTGGGCGCATTGCGCAGGTGCATCGGCACCGGCCGCGTGGCATCCTGCTTGACCAGCGCCCGCACCGCGTTCCAGGCCTGGTAGACGGCGTTGCTCTTGGGCGCCACGGCCAGGTACACCACCGCCTGCGCCAGCGCCAGCTCACCTTCGGGCGAGCCCAGCCGCTCGTACACCTCGGCGGCCTGCAGCGCCAGTTGCTGGCCACGCGGATCGGCCAGGCCGATGTCCTCGCTGGCCATGCGCAGCACGCGGCGCGCCACGTAGCGCGCGTCCACGCCACCGTCGAGCATGCGCGCCAGCCAGTACAGCGCGGCATCGGGGTCGGAGCCGCGCACGCTCTTGTGCAGCGCGCTGATCATGTCGTAGAACTGGTCGCCGCCCTTGTCGTAGCGGCGCAGCATCTCGCCCAGCGCCTGCTCCAGGCGCGACTCGCCGATCTCGGCGGGCGGCGTGGCATCGCCCTGCACCAGCTCGATCAGGTTCTGGTAGGCGTTGAGCAGCCGGCGGGCGTCGCCATCGGCATAGCCGATCAGCCGTTGCCGGGCGGCATCGCTCAGCGGCGGCGCGGCCAATGCGGCGCCGGCGCGGGCGATCAGCCGGCCGAGGTCGTCGTCGTCCAGCGGCTTGAGCACCTGCACCGTGGCACGCGACAGCAGGGCCGAATTGACCTCGAAGCTGGGGTTCTCGGTGGTGGCGCCGATGAAGGTGAACAGCCCGGATTCGACATGCGGCAGGAAGGCGTCCTGCTGCGCCTTGTTGAAGCGGTGCACCTCGTCGACGAACACCACCGTGGCCTGCCCGCTGGACGCGCGTGCCGCGCGCGCCTGCTCCACCGCCTCGCGGATCTCCTTCACGCCGGCCAGCACCGCACTGAGCACGATGAAGCGCGAACTGACCGCGCCCGCCACCAGCCGCGCCAGGGTGGTCTTGCCCACGCCGGGCGGGCCCCACAGGATCATCGAATGGATGCGGCCGGTCTCGAAGGCCACGCGCAGCGGCTTGCCGGGGCCCAGCAGGTGGGCCTGGCCGATCACCTCGTCCAGCGTCTGCGGGCGCAGCCGCTCGGCCAGCGGCGCATCGGCGGCCACCGGCACCGGGCCCGAGGCGGGCAGCGGCGCGGGATCGAACAGCGAGTCCTGCGGATTCATCGCCGCGATTGTGGCAGCGGGCCGCAAATGGCCTGCGCCTGCGGCGCTGTTCGGTCGATCGCGACGGCGCCTGCCGGCCCACACTGCGGTGACGACCTGCCGGTGCCGTTCACGTCACCCGCGCCAAGCCCTGCCCACCCAACGGCCCGCCCGCGGCGGCCCGTCAGCCTGGAGACCCTGATGAGCGCTGTCATCGCCCAAGACAACCGCACCGCCGCCCCGTCCGCCCTGCAGACCCCGCCGGGGGCGGCCGTGCACGGCACGCCGCGCGAGGTGCTGTCGTTCCGGCTGGGCGCCGAGGAGTACGGCATCGACATCCTGAAGGTGCAGGAGATCCGCGGCTACGAGCCGCCCACGCGCATCGCCAACGCACCCGGGTTCATGAAGGGCGTGGTCAACCTGCGCGGCGTGATCGTGCCCATCGTCGACATGCGCGTGCGCTTTGCGCTGGACGACGTCAAGTACGACGCCTTCACCGTGGTCATCATCCTCAACGTGGCCAGCCGCACCGTGGGCATGGTGGTCGACTCGGTCAGCGACGTGCTGGAGCTGCGCACCGACCAGATCAAGCCGGCGCCCGAGTTCAACGGCAGCATCGATTCGACCTACATCACCGGCCTGGGCACGGTGAAATCCGGCGACGGCGAGCGCATGCTGATCCTGATGGACATCGAGCAGTTGATGAGCAGCGCCGAGATGGGGCTGACGGACCACTTCACCCACTGATCCGGCGGGCTGGCGCGCCCGACCGCGCGCCCCCCCGCGGGCGACGCCTCAGGGCCCGATCACGTCCACGCCGGCCGGCGGCACGAAGCGAAAGCGCTCGGCCGGCACCGCCACGCCCTGCTGCACCGCGCTGAACTGCAGCAGCGAGCGCTGGCCGAAGGCGTCGACGATCTCCAGAGCGGCCAGCTCCTTGCCGCGAAAGCCCACCTTCAGCTGCGTCACGCTGCCGTCCTTGGCACGCGGCGTGGCCAGCGCCCAGTCCAGCCCGTCGCGCGCGGGCAGCGCACTCAACTCGAAATCACGCTCCAGCGAGCCACCGGCCAGCAAGGCCGCCGGCGTGGCGCCGAGTGCCTGGTCGAGCAGGCGCACGCTGACCTGGTTGAGGTCGATGTCGTGCAGCCACACCTTCTGGCCGTCGCTGACGATCAGCTGCTCGAACGGCTTGCTGTAGGCGAAGCGGAAGCGGTTGGGCCGGCTGAACTCGAAGCTGCCGGTCGAGTTCTTCTTCTTCGCCCCGTCGGGCGAGGTCACGGTCTGGGCGAAGGCGGCGCGGCCGCTCTTCACGTCGCGGGTGAATTCGCGCAGCGTGTCCACCGCATCGGCCTGCGCCGCCAAGGTGGCCGCACCCAGCAGCAGGCCCGTCAGGAGTGATTTCATCGGATCCGATCAGTCGTCACGCCGGGGCACCAGCAGGTCGCGGTTGCCGCTGGACGACAGCGCCGAGACCAGGCCCGACTTCTCCATCTGCTCGAGCAGCCGCGCGGCGCGGTTGTAGCCGATGCGCAGATGGCGCTGCACCAGCGAGATCGAGGCCTTCTTGTTCTGCAGCACGATGGCCACGGCCTGGTCGTACATCGGGTCGGCCTCGGCATCACCACCGCCGTTGCCGCCGGCCGCGCCGTCGCCATCGCCGTCGAGCGTGCCGCCCTCGAGGATGCCCTCGATGTAGTTGGGCTCGCCCTGGCTCTTGAGGTACTGCACCACGCGGTGCACTTCCTCGTCGGAGACGAAGGCGCCGTGCACCCGCACCGGCAGGCCGCCGCCGGGCGTGAGGTAGAGCATGTCGCCCTGCCCCAGCAGCGCCTCGGCGCCCATCTGGTCGAGGATGGTGCGGCTGTCGATCTTGCTGCTGACCTGGAACGAGATCCGCGTCGGGATGTTGGCCTTGATCAGGCCGGTGATCACGTCCACGCTGGGCCGCTGCGTGGCCAGGATCAGGTGGATGCCGGCCGCACGCGCCTTCTGCGCCAGGCGGGCGATCAGCTCCTCGATCTTCTTGCCCACCACCATCATCAGGTCGGCCAGCTCGTCGATCACCACCACCACGAAGGGCAGGCGGTCGAGCGGCTCGGGCGCCTCGGGGGTCAGGCTGAAGGGGTTGCCGATCAACTCGCCGCGCGCCTTGGCCTCGTCGAGCTTCTTGTTGTAGCCGGCCAGGTTGCGCACGCCCATCTTGGACATCAGCTTGTAGCGGCGCTCCATCTCGCCGACACACCAGTTCAGCGCGTTGGCGGCCTGCTTCATGTCGGTGACCACCGGGCACAGCAGGTGCGGGATGCCCTCGTACATGCTCATCTCGAGCATCTTCGGGTCGATCATATCAGCCGCACGTCGCGCGCCTCGGCCTTGTAGAGGATGCTGAGGATCATCGCGTTGATGCCCACGCTCTTGCCCGAGCCGGTGGTGCCGGCCACCAGGCAGTGCGGCATCTTGGCCAGGTCGGCCACCATCGGCGCGCCGACGATGTCCTTGCCCAGGCCCATGGTCAGCTGCGAGGCGGCGTCGTGGTAGATCT
>JAURXG010000636.1 GCA_030654555.1 Aquabacterium sp. | reverse complement strand
GGCGCCCCCCTGGGGGGGAGCGCCGCAGGCGCTTCGGGGGGGGTCAAGCCTCCAGGGCCTTCCACATCTGCACGTCGCGCTCGGCAGTCCAGATGCGGGGGTCGGGGTACTGGGTCACTTCGTCGTAGCAGCGCGTCACGTCGAAGGGCATGCAGTGCTGGAAGATCACCCAGTGGCCGTACTTGGGCGCCATCGCCGCCATCGTGGACTTGTAGACCGCGTTCAGGTCCTGCCCGGCGGCCACGCCGGCCTTGACGTTGGCGTAGACGTCGGCGATGAAGTCGCGCGTGCCTTGCAGGCCGGCGGCCACTTCGGCGGGCGTGGTCAGTGCGGCGCCGCGGCCGGGCACCAGCTTCTCGGGCTTGAGCGCGGCGATGTTGTCCAGCGTCTGCGGCCAGTCCTTGAAGTAGGCGTCGCCGGCGTAGGGCGTGGCGTCGAACTCGACCAAGTCGCCCGAGAACAGGATCTTCTGCTGCGGCAGCCAGGCCACCGTGTCGCCCTTGGTGTGGCCGCGGCCCAGCTGCAGCAGCTGCACTTCCAGGCTGCCCAGCCAGATCGTCATCTTGCCGCTGAAGGTGATGGTCGGCCAGGTCAGGCCGGCGGGCACGCTCTCGACGTTGCGGAACAACCGCGGGAAGCGGCCGATCTCGCTGGCCTTGTCTTGCTCGCCACGCTCGACGATCAGGTCGCGCGTGTCCTGGCTGGCGATGATGTGCTCGGCGCCGTAGGCCGATGCGCCCAACACGCGCACCGCGTGGTAATGCGTCAGCAGCACGTACTTGATCGGCTTGTCGGTCACCTCGCGGATGCGGCGGATCACGTCCTGCGCCATGATCGGCGTGGCTTGCGTGTCGAGCACCAGCACCGCGTCGTCGCCGACGATGATGCCTGTGTTGGGGTCGCCCTCGGCGGTGTAGGCGTAGGCGTTGTCGGACAGCTTGGAGAAGGTGACCTGCTTCTCTTCGAGGTCGGCCTGGCTGGCGAAGGCCTTGGTGGGGGTGTTGCTCATGGGGATGTCTCCGGCTGCGGGCCGCGCAGGGGGCGTCGGCATGCCGAAAGTATCCGATGTCAATTCGCTTCTGTCAAACGTATTTGCTTAAACCGAATCTTTGCGGCGTGACCGGCGGGGCTTGACGACAGGGGGTTCCGCGGCCGGTGCCGGCGGCAGCACGCTGCGCAGCAGCGCCTCGCAGTCGGCGGGCGTCATGCGGCGCGGCACCGGGTAGTTGGTGTCGGCCTCCCAGCATGCGGCGGCGGCCAGCGCGGGGATGTCGGCCTCTTGCAGCGCCTCCAGGTGGCGGGGGATGCCCAGCGTGTCGTTCAGCGCCTCGACCGAGTCGAGGAACCGGCGCGCCCGCGTGGCGGCGTTGTCGCGGTCGCTGCCCACGCCCGCATGGCGCGCCAGCACCGCCAGCTTGGCGGTGATCGCCGGCGCCGTGAAGCGCAGCACCCGCGGCAGCAGGATGGCGTTGGCCAGGCCATGCGGCACGTGGTATTTGCCGCCCAGCTGGTGGGCGATGGCATGCACGTTGCCGACGTTGGCGCGGGTGAAGGCCAGGCCGGCGTAGGTGGCGGCCAGCGCCATCTGTTCACGCGCCTGCAGGTCGTGGCCGTCGCGCCAGGCCAGCGGCAGGTGGCGGTAGATCATGCCGACGGCGGCCAGCGCCATGCGGTCGGTGTGCGCCGTGCCCCACTGGCCGATGTAGGCCTCGATCGCGTGCGTCAGCGCGTCCATGCCGGTGGCCGCGGTGGTGACCGGCGGCAGGCCGGTCATCAGGTTCGCATCGAGCGCGGCGATGGTGGGCACGAGGCGGGTGTCGGCGATCACCAGCTTGGTGCCTTGTTCGGGGTCGGAGATCACCGCGGCCACCGTCACCTCCGAGCCGGTGCCCGCGGTGGTGGGCACGGCGTAGATCGGCACCGGGCCGTGCAGGCCCCTGAAATAGCCGACCAGCGCGCGTGGATGCTTGTGGTTGGCGGCGGCCAGGCCGATGGCCTTGGCCGCGTCCATCACCGAGCCGCCGCCCAGCGCCACGATGGCGTCGCAATCGGCGGCGTTGAAGCAGTCGATGCCGCGCTCGATCTGCGGCAGCGGGGCGTCGGGCGCGATGTCG
>JAURXG010000634.1 GCA_030654555.1 Aquabacterium sp. | reverse complement strand
CGTCGGCAAAGGCCTGGTTGAAGGCGACAAGATGGCCGTGATGCTCGGTCTCGGCCAGCGTGCCGTCGACGTCCCAGATCAAGGCGCGCAACATGGCGGACCGGCGCTTCAGGCCGATGCGGCGCCCGCCTTCAGCGCGGCGATGGTGGCGGCCCAGTCGGCGCTGCCGAACACCGCCGATCCGGCGACGAAGGTGTCGGCCCCGGCCGCGGCGATGGCCGCGATGTTGTCGGGCTTGACGCCGCCGTCCACCTCCAGCCGGATCGTGCGCCCGGTGCGCGCGGTGTGGGCGTCGATGCGCTGGCGCACCTCGGCCAGCTTGGGCAGCGTGGCGGGGATGAAGCTCTGCCCGCCGAAGCCGGGGTTCACGCTCATCAGCATCACCAGGTCGAGCTTGTCCATCACGTGATCGAGCCAGGCCAGCGGCGTGGCCGGGTTGAACACCAGCCCGGCCTGGCAGCCTTGGTCGCGGATCAGCGCCAGCGTGCGGTCGACATGGCGGCTGGCCTCGGGGTGGAAGCTGATCAGTCCGGCGCCGGCCTTGGCGAACATCGGCACCAGCGCATCCACCGGCTCGACCATCAGGTGCACGTCCATCATCGCGCGGCCCGCGTAGGGCTTGAGCGCCTCGCAGATCATCGGGCCGAAGGTCAGGTTGGGCACGAAATGGTGGTCCATCACGTCGAAGTGGATCCAGTCGGCGCCGGCCTCGACGACGCGGGCCACGTCGTCGCCCAGGCGGGCGAAGTTGGCCGACAGGATGCTGGGGGCGATGACGGTGGTCTGGCGCGCCATGATCAAGCCGCCTGGCGCAAGGCGGCATCGGTCTGCGCATAACGCGTGGCCAGCGCGGCCAGCGGCTGCACCACGATCTTGCTGGCTTGGGCCGCGCAGCCGAAGGCCTCGAAGCGGTCCTGGCACACCTGCCGCGCCGCGGCGGTGGCGGCCTTCAGGAAGGCCCGTGGGTCGAACTCGTCCGGCCGGGTGAACATGGCCTTGCGCATCGCGCCGGTCATCGCCAGGCGGATGTCGGTGTCGATGTTGATCTTGCGCACGCCGCTCTTGATGCCGCGCACAATCTCCTCGACCGGCACGCCGTAGGTCTCGCGGATCGCGCCGCCGTACTCGCGGATCGTGGCCAACCACGCCTGCGGCACGCTGCTGCTGCCGTGCATCACCAGGTGGGTGTTGGGGATCGCGGCATGGATGGCGGCGATGCGGTCGATGGCCAGGATGTCGCCGGTGGGCTGGCGGCTGAACTTGTAGGCGCCGTGGCTGGTGCCGATGGCGATGGCCAGCGCATCGACGCCGGTGCGGGCGACGAAATCGGCCGCCTGCGTGGGGTCGGTCAGCAGCTGGCTGTGGTCCAGCGTGCCTTCGGCGCCCACGCCGTCCTCCTCGCCGGCCTGGCCGGTCTCGAGCGAGCCCAGGCAGCCCAGCTCACCCTCGACGCTGACGCCCACGGCATGGCTCATCTCGACCACGCGGCGCGTCACCGCCAGGTTGTAGTCGTAGCTGGCGGGCGTCTTCTGGTCCTCCAGCAGCGAGCCGTCCATCATCACGCTGGTGAAGCCCGAGCGGATGGCCTGCTGGCACACCGCCGCCGAGGCGCCGTGGTCCTGGTGCAGGCAGATCGGCAGATGGGGGTACTGCTCGACCGCGGCCTCGACCAGCTTGCGCAGAAAGGGCTCGCCCGCGTACTTGCGGGCGCCGGCGCTGGCCTGCAGGATCACCGGCGCATCGCAGGCGTCGGCCGCCTGCAGGATGGCCTGGATCTGCTCCATGTTGTTGACGTTGAAGGCCGGCACGCCGTAGTCGTGCTCGGCAGCGTGGTCCAGCAGTTGGCGCAGGGAGATCAGGGGCATGGTCGTGTCCTGGGTTGGATGAAGGAGTGCGGGGTCGATCAGCCCGCCACGCGCTGGCGCACCGCGGCCATCACCGCCTCGGGGGTGAAGCCGAAGTGCTTCATCAGCTCGCCGCCGGGCGCCGATTCGCCGAAGCGGCTGATGCCGATCACCGCACCGCTGCGGCCGGTGTAGCGGCGCCAGCCGTCGGGGTGGCCAGCCTCCACCGCCACGGTGGGCAGCGCGGGCGGCAGCACCGCCGCCTGCCAGGCCTCGGGCTGGGCGTCGAAGCGCTGGGTGCAGGGCATAGCGACCACCCGCGTGGCGATGCCGTCCTCGGCCAACAGCCGCGCCTGCGCCTGCAGCGCCAGGCCCACCTCGGAGCCGGTGGCGATGATCACCGCCTGCGCCGGCCGGTCCTCGGGGGCGTCTTTCAGCACGTAGCCGCCGCGCGCGATGTCGGCGCGCTGGCCGGCCGCCGCCACGATGGGCAGCGCCTGGCGCGACAGGATCAGCGCGCTGGGGCCGCCGGTGCGTTCCAGCGCCTGCACCCAGGCCACCGCGGTTTCCAGCGCATCGGCCGGCCGCCAGACGTCCAGCCCGGGGATCAGCCGCAGCGACGCCACCTGTTCCACCGGCTGGTGCGTCGGGCCGTCCTCGCCCAGGCCGATCGAATCGTGGGTGAACACATGCACCACACACTGCCGCATCAGCGCGGCCATGCGGATGGCGTTGCGGCTGTAGTCGCTGAAGGTCAGGAAGGTGCCGCCGTAAGGCAGCAGACCGCCGTGCAGCGCGATGCCGTTCATCACCGCCGCCATGCCGAACTCGCGCACGCCGTAGCTCAGGTAGTTGCCGGCGCGGCCCGGGCCGGCGGTGGTGCAGCCGGCAAAGTTGGTCAGGTTGCTGCCGGTCAGGTCGGCCGAGCCGCCGAACAGCTCGGGCAGCAGCGGCGCCAGCGCATCCAGCGCCAGCTGCGAGGCCCGGCGGGTGGCCACCGGCTTGGTGGCGGCCTCGGCCAGCGCGCCGATGGCCGTTTCGCTGCGCGCCGCCCAGTCGGCAGGCAGGTCACCGCGCATGCGGCGCGTGAACTCGGCGGCCAGCTCGGGGTAGCGGGCGGCATAACGCGCAAAAAGCGCGTCCCAATGACGCTGGCGGGCAGCGCCGGCCTCGCGCGCATCCCAGGCCGCGCGCAGGTCGTCGGGCACCTCGAAGGGTGCGGCCGTCCAGCCCAGGTGCGCGCGCAGCGCCGCCACGCCCGCGGCGCCCAGCGGCGCGCCGTGCACATCGGCCGTGCCCTCGTGGCCGATGGCGCCCTTGCCGATGGTGGTGCGGCAGACGATCAGCGTGGGTTTGGAGCGCACCGGCGCCGCGGCCTCGGCCATCGCGGCGTCCAGCGCGGCCAGGTCGTGGCCGTCGACCGGACCGATCACATGCCAGCCGCAGGCGCGGAACCGCGCCGGCGTGTCGTCGGCAAACCAGCCGGCCACGTTGCCGTCGATGCTGATGCCGTTGTCGTCGTACAGCGCCACCAGCTTGCCCAGGCCCAGCGTGCCGGCCAGCGAGATCACCTCCTGGCTGATGCCCTCCATCAGGCAGCCGTCGCCGACGAACACCCAGGTGCGGTGGTCGACGATGGGCAGGCCGTCGCGGTTGAACTCGGCAGCCAGCAGCTGCTCGGCCAGCGCCATGCCCACCGCATTGGCCAGGCCCTGGCCCAGCGGGCCGGTGGTGGTCTCCACGCCGGGGGTGATGCCCACCTCGGGGTGGCCGGGCGTCTTGCTGCCCATCTGGCGGAAGCGCTTGATCTCGTCGATCGGCAGGTCGTAGCCGCTCAGGTGCAGCAGCGCGTACAGCAGCATCGACGCATGGCCGTTGCTCAGCACGAAGCGGTCGCGGTCGGCCCAGTGCGGGTGGCCGGGGT
>JAURXG010000629.1 GCA_030654555.1 Aquabacterium sp. | reverse complement strand
GCGGTGGCGGCCGGGGCCGACGGCCTGATCGACAAACTGCGGCCCTACGCGGGCCAGGTGACGCGCTGGTTCGTCGGCCAGGTGGGCACGGTGGGCTTCCTGCTGGTGCAGAGCCTGCTGGTGCTGCTGCTGGCGGCGCTGATGTATGCCGACGGCGAAGCGGCCGCGTCGGCCTTGCGTCAGGTGGGCCGGCGGCTGGCCGGCGAGCAGGGCGAGGCGGTGGTGACGCTGGCCGGCCAGGCCATCCGCGCCGTGGCGCTGGGCGTGGGCGTGACCGCGATGGTGCAGTCGGGGCTGGGCGGCATCGGCCTGGCGGTCTCGGGCGTGCCTTATGCCGGCCTGCTGACGGTGCTGATGTTCATGCTGTGCCTGGCGCAGCTGGGGCCGATGCCGGTGCTGGTGCCGGTGGTGATCTGGATGTACTGGAGCGGGCACAGCGGCTGGGGCACCTTCCTGCTGGTGATCACCGTGGTGGCGGGCACCATCGACAACGTGGTGCGCCCGTTCCTGATCCGCATGGGTGCCGACCTGCCGCTGCTGCTGATCTTCGCCGGCGTGGTGGGCGGCCTGCTGGCCTTCGGGCTGGTGGGCATCTTCATCGGCCCGGTGGTGCTGGCGGTGGCCTACCGGCTGCTGCAGGCCTGGGTGTCGGAGCAAGACCCACCCGCGCCGGGCTGATCGCGGCCTGGCCGGGCCCTCAGGTGCGCCACACACGCGGCGCGCAGGGCTTCAGGCCCCAGTGCTGCTGGCGCCAGGCGGCCCACACGCCTTGCAGCAGGGCCATCACCGGCTCGACGCGGTGGCCCAGCGCGCGCAGCACCAGCAGCGACGGGTGCGGCGCGCTGACGCCAGCGGTGAGCGGCAGTGCGCTGTCGGCCACCAGCGCGCGGGCGCTGTCGATCAGCTGCTCGCAACGTTCGCGGCCCAGTGCGCTGCCATCGGCCAGCCACAGCGTGGCCATCACCGTGTGGCCGGCCAGGCCCAGCGGGCTGTCCATCAGCAGGCGGTCGGCGCCGTCGAGGGTGCCGCGCTCCAGCCAGAGGCCGGGCAGCTGCAGCTGCTGCGTGAAGCGGCCTTCGTCGAAGGGCTCGCCGGCGGCCGGCAGGCCCAGCGCCAGCACGTCCCAGCCGATCATCTGCGCGGCCGGCGCCAGCGTGAAGCGCAGCCGGTTCTGCACCTGGCAGCGGCGGTAGGCGATGGTTTCCATCGGCAGCCACTCCAGCCGGGCGCCGTCGGCCAGATCGGCCTGCACCTGCTGCTCGGCCAGCGGGCCGGCACTGCGGTAGAAGCGCGTGGCGCCGGGCGTGGTGATCAGCGCATGGCTGCCGGGGGCCAGCGTGGCGTCGAGCGCCAGCACGTCGCCGCCGACGATGCCGCCGGGCGGGTGCACCAGCACCTGGTGGCAGATCGCGTCGCCCTCCGGGTACAGCCGCTGCAGCACGCGCAGCGGGCCGTGGTGGCGGTCCAGCGCGATGGTGCGCCCGGCTTCGCGCCGGTAGTCGAGTTGCAGATGGCCGTGCCAGCCCATGGTCGGTGAGGTGGGCGGACCACCGTTGTCGGATGCGGTTGCAGGGCGCGGACCTGCACCGCTGTCGGTGGCAGTTTAGGGCCGCGCCGGCAGCGCGCGGGCTGGCCGGTGGCATTCAAGTTGCCGCACTTCCCGCCGAAAACCAGCCACGCACGGCGCCTGGCGCTGCGCGCGCATGGCCTTGCAGTTCGGCTGCCCCTTCACCTCGATCCCCCCCTCCCTCATGAATCTCCTCGCCCAACTCAAGCGCCTCCTGACCATCGCCGTGCTCGGCTTCGTGGCGGCCGGCACCGCCCATGCCGCCGATCAGGGCACCGCCGCCGAGGCCGAAGCCATGGTCAAGAAGGCCGTGGCCCACATCAAGGCCGCCGGGCCCGAGAAGGCCTACGACGAGTTCACCAACGGCAAGTCCTTCAAGGACCGCGATCTCTACATCATCGTCTACGACCTGAACGGCAAGAACCTGGCCCAGGGTGCCAACCCCAAGCTGGTCGGCAAGGACCTGATCAACCTGAAAGACCCGGACGGCAAGCCCCTGATCCAGATGTTCGTCGAACTGGCCAAGACCAAGGGCAAGGGCTGGGTCGAGGGCTACAAGTTCCTCAACCCGGTGTCGCAGAAGATGGAAGGCAAGGCCATGTACCTGGAGCGCGTGGGCGACACCCTGGTCGGCTGCGGCATCTACAAGGGTTGAGCCCGGGCCCGGCCCTTGGGGTCGGTCCTCCATGCCCGGGCAGCACGGCAGGTGCGCCCTTGAATCCGCTCCCCCTGGAGAACTCCCTTGAATCTGCGTGACCTGAAGATTGGCACCCGGCTCGGCCTGGGTTTCGGCGTGATCCTCGTATCGGCCAGCGCCTTGATCGCGGGGGCCCTGGTGAGCAATGGCAGCAGCCGCGGCGATCTGCTGTCGACCTTGCAGAAGTCGCGCGACCGTGAAGCGCTGGCGGTGGCCATGCGGCAATCGCTGCTGCACGGCGCGGTGGCCGTGCGCAGCATGGGCCTGCAGACGGCGGTCGACGGGGTGCAGAAGGACGAGGCCGAGGCCAAGAAGCACATTGCCGAGTACCGCACCGCGCGCGGCAAGCTGGAGGCCGATGGCCTGGGCGACAAGGAGCGCGAGGTGTTCACCCAGCTGGCCGGCATCGATCGCCAGCTCGACGCCCACTTCAAGGAGGCGGTGGACCTGGCCGCCCAGTTCAACACCGAACAGGCCGCCGCGACGATCCTGCAGAAGATCGATCCGCTGCAGCAGCAGGCCACCTTGCAGCTCAACCGCTTCATCGAGCTGCAGGCCGCCCGCACCGCCGAGGCCACCGACGATGCCAACCGCCAGAACGCCACCGTGGTGGGCGTGATCGCGGTGGCCGGCCTGGTGTTGCTGGCGCTGGCCGGGCTGACGGCCTGGCGCATCACGGCCAGCATCACCGGCCCGCTGGGCGAGGCGGTGGCCGCATCGCGGCGTGTGGCCCAGGGCGACCTGGCCAGCGACATCGCCGTGGCCGGCCACGACGAGGCGGCGCAGCTGCTGACGGCCCTGCGCGAGATGCGCGACAGCCTGGCACGCATGGTGGCCGAGGTGCGCCAGGGGGCGGTGGCCATCGACGGCGCCTCCGACGAGATCGCCCAGGGCAATGCCGACCTGTCCAGCCGCACCGAGCTGCAGGCCGGTGCGCTGCAGCAGACGGCCTCCAGCGTGGAGCACCTGACCGGCATGGTGCAGCACAACGCCAGCAGTGCGCAGCGGGCGCTGGCACTGGTGCAGGCCGCCGCCGGGCAGGCCGACACCGGCCATGCAGTGGTGGCCGAGGTGATCCACACCATGGGGGCCATCAACGCGCATTCACGCAAGATCGGCGAGATCACCTCGGTGATCAACAGCATCGCCTTCCAGACCAACATCCTGGCCCTCAATGCGGCGGTGGAAGCCGCCCGCGCCGGCGAGCAGGGCCGGGGCTTTGCGGTGGTGGCCAGCGAGGTGCGCACGCTGTCGCAGCGCACCACCCAGGCCGCCAAGGAGATCGAGGGCCTGATCCGCGAAGCGGCCGCACGCACGGCCTCGGGCTCGGACCTGGTCAACCAGGCCGGTGGCACGATCGGCGAGGTGCGTCAGTCGGTGCGCGAGGTGGCCGAGCTGATCAACGAGATCAGCGCCGCCAGCCAGGAGCAGACCGACGGCATGCAGTCGGTCAACCGGGCCATCACCGACATCGACCGCACCACCCAGCAGAACGCCGCGCTGGTGGAGCAGGCCGCAGCGGCCTCCGACTCGATGCGCGAGCAGACACGCCGCCTGACGTCGATGGTGAGCGTCTTCAACGTCTAGGGCGCGCACCGGGCGCTGCGGCGCGCGGGCCCCGGGCCGGCGAGCGGTCAGTGCCCCTGCGAGCCGCGGTGCGCCCAGCCGGTGAGCCGCCGCTCGAGCACCGAGAAGAACTCGTACATCACCATCGCCATCGCGCCCACCACCACCAGGCCGGCGAAGGCCAGGCCCATCTGCATCGAGCTGCCGGCGCTGACCAGCAGGTAGCCGATGCCCTCGTTGCTGGCGGTCATCTCGCTGACCGTGGTGCCGACGAAGGCCAGCGTGATCGCCACCTTCAGGCTGCCGAAGAAGTAGGGCATGGCGCGCGGCAGCCCCACCTTGACCAGCACGTCCCAGCGTTTGGCGCCCAGCACGCGCAGCACGTCCTCCAGCTCGGGCTCCAGCGTGGCCAGGCCGGTGGCGATGTTGACGGTGATCGGGAAGAAGCTGATCAGGAAGGCGGTCAGCACCGCCGGCCCCACGCCGATGCCGAACCACACCACCAGGATCGGCACGAAGGCGGCCTTGGGCAGCGCGTTGAAGCCGGTCATCAGCGGATAGATGGCGGCATAGGCCAGGCGCGAGCTGCCGATCAGGAAGCCCAGCAGCACGCCCACCACGATGGCGATGCCGAAGCCCACCATGGTCACCCAGTAGGTCTGCCAGGCGTGCTTGGCGATCTCGCCCTTGAACTCCACCATCTGCTGGGCGATGCGCGCCGGGCTGGGGAAGATGAATTCGCTGACGTCGAAGCCCGCGCACACCGCCTGCCACAACAGCAGGATCGCCACCAGCAGCACCCAGGGCGAGGCCGATTCGAACTGGCGGCGGGTCATGTCGGGGCCTTGGCGGCGGCGGGGCCGAACGGGTTGCGCACCGCGCCGATGTGCCCGCGCAGCTCGTGCACGAGGTCGGTGAACTGCGGCGTGTAGGTGATCTCCAGATCACGCGGGCGCGGCAGGTCGATCTCGCGCCGCACCACGAAGCGGCCCGGGCTCCTGCTCATCACGTAGACCGTGTCGGCCAGGAACACGCTCTCGCGCAGGTCGTGCGTGACCAGGATGACGTTGAACTTCTGCGCCGCCTGCAGGTCGCGCAGCGCGCACCACAGCTCTTCGCGGGTGAAGGCGTCGAGTGCGCCGAAGGGCTCGTCGAGCAGCAGCATCTTGGGCTCGTGCACCAGCGCGCGGCAGATGCTGGCACGCTGCTGCATGCCGCCCGACAGCTGCCACGGAAACTTGTCCTCGTAGCCGGCCAGGCCCACGCTGCGCAGCAGCTGGCGCGCCTTCTCCTCGTACTCGGCCTTCTTCTGCCTGAAGTTGGAGCGGTAGGGCTCGACGATCTCCAGCGGCAGCATCACGTTGGCCAGCGTGGTGCGCCAGGGCAGCAGGCTGGGCGCCTGGAAGGCCATGCCGGTGATCTTCAGCGGCCCGGTCACCTCCTGGCCGCCGATGATCACCGTGCCCTTGCTCGGGCGCTTCAGGCCGGTGGCCAGCTTCATGAAGGTGCTCTTGCCGCAGCCCGAGGGCCCGACGATGGCGATGAACTCGCCTTCACCCACCTTCAGGTTGATGTCCTCGACGGCGAAGTGGCCCTGCGCCAGCAGGTCGTCGTTGTAGGCCAGCCAGACCTGGTTGAAGTCGACGAAATGGCTCATCGGTCGGATGGCGTGGCGTTCACTTGCGCTTGATCGCGAAGATGTCGCGCTCGGCGGCGCTGGGCAGGAAACCGCCGTTCCACACCGCGTCGGGGTTGATGCGGCCCTTGGTGGCGTAGGCGTCGGCCACCTGGCTGGCCATCAGCGCCAGGCGCGGGCCGGCGATGGCGCCGAAGCCTTCGGCCCGGGCATCGGGCGTGGCCACCGCCGAGTCGATGGCCAGGCGCAGCCGGCGCTCTTCCATCGCGGCGTTGACGATGCCGTCGCGCGCCTTCACCACCGCGGTGGCGGCGGCGGGGTCGGCGATCACCGCCTTGGCGCCCTTGGCGAAGGCGCGCAGGAAGGCCTTCACCGCGTCGGGGTTCTTCTTCAGGAACTCCTCGCCGACGATGATGGCGTTGCCGTAGAGCTTGACGCCATGCTGCGGGTACAGCTGCACCGCCACGTCCTCGGGCTTGATGCCGCGCGCTTCCAGGTTGAGCAGGCTGGTGAAGTAGAAGCCGGTGATCGCGTCGACGTCGCCCTTGACCAGCATGGTCTCGCGCAGCGGCGGGTCCATGCTGATCCAGTTGACGGCACCGATGCCGTTGGCCTTCTGGAAGATCGGGAAGGCACGCCGGCCGGCGTCGAACACCGGCGCACCCAGCTTCTTGCCGGCCAGGTCGGCGGGGGTCTTGATGCCGGTCTTCTTCAAGCTGAACACGGCCGCGGGCGTGTTGTTGTAGACCATCATCACCGCCACCGGCTTGTTGGGCGCGGTGGGGTTGTTGGCGTGGAACTCCATCAGCGCGGCCAGGTCGGCGAAGCCCATGTCGTAGGTGCCCGAGGCCACCCGGTTCACCGCATTGCCCGAGCCGTTGCCGGCATCGATGGTGACGTCGAGCTTCTCGGCCTTGAACTGGCCCTGCGCCACCGGCAGCAGGAAGAAGGCGCTGGGCCCCTCGAAGCGCCAGTCGAGCTGGAACTTGATGGCGGTGCCCTGCGCCTGCACCGGCGCGGCGGCCAGCAGGGTGGTGGCCAGGCCAGCGGCCAGCAGGGTGCGACGGGCGAAGGCGAGCGGCAGTGTCATGGTTTGTCAGCGGCGGTTGAAAGGGGGACGAAGGCCTGCGATGGCATGGCAGTTGCAATGTCCGGGCCATGCCCGCATCGGGCCTGTCCCGCCCCATCGTCCTCACCGAGAACACCGCATGAAACGCCAGCTCCAAACTCCCCGACGGGCCGTGGCCCTGCTGCTGGCCTGCAGCCTCGCCGGCCCGGCCTGGGCCGCCTGGCCCGAGAAGCCGGTGCGCATCGTCGTCACCTTCGCCGCCGGCGGCGCCAGCGACATCGTGGCGCGCACCATTTCGGAGCCGCTGGCCCGGGCGCTGGGCCAGCCGGTGGTGGTCGACAACAAGCCTGGTGCGGGCGGCACGATAGGCGGCGCCGAAGTGGTGCGTGCGGCGCCCGATGGCTACACGCTGATGCTGAGCAACAGCACGCCGCTGTCGATCGGCCCGTGGACGGTGCCCAAGCAACCCTATGACCCGGTCAAGCAGTTCAGCCATGTGGCGATGCTGGGCATCGCGCCGGTGGCGATCCTGGCCAACCCCAAGACCGGCCCGGCCAGCCTGAAGGACCTGCCCAAGGCGGCGGCCGGCCCCAACGGCTACAGCTTCGGCAGCGGCGGGCCGGGATCGATCGGCCACATCGTCGGCGAGATGATCAAACACGAGATGAAGTTCGGCATGACCCATGTGCCCTACCGCGGTGGCGCGCCGATGACCACCGACCTGATCGCCGGCACGATCCCGGTGGGCATCGACGTGATCACCGCCTACGTGCCGATGATGAAGAGCGGGCAGCTGAAGGGCCTGGCCGTCACCTCGCGCAGCCGCTCGCCGCTGGCGCCCGACGTGCCCACCGTGGTGGAGCTGGGCTACCCGCAGCTGGTGGCCGAGAACTACTTCGGCGTCAGCGGCCCGGCCGGCCTGCCCAGGGAGGTGAGCGACAAGCTGGCGGCGGCCCTGGCGGCCATCGTCGCCGACCCGGCGGTGATCAAGC
>JAURXG010000624.1 GCA_030654555.1 Aquabacterium sp. | reverse complement strand
AGTCGGCCAGCAGCAGGCGGCCGTCGGTCGCGCGCAGGCTGATGAAATCCAGCCCCTCGCGCTGCTTGATGCGCGCCAGCAGTGCCCGCAGGCCAGCCTGGTCGGTGCTGCCGTGCGCGCCCAGTGCGGCGTGCAGCGCCTGCGAGTCGGCCACCGCGGCGGTGCTGGCCGCCACCTCGCCCTGCACCCGGTCGAAGTAGCCATGGGCCACTGCCAGGTCGGACCGCACCTTGGTGATCAGCAGGCGATCGACCGCGGCATTGCCCCACACCAGCAGCACCACGCCCAGCAAGGGCAGCACGCCCAGCAGCGGCAGCAGCACCATCGCCAGCAGCTTGCGGCGGATGGGCCAGACGCCGAAGCGCGGGATCATCCGGGCTGCGCCCACTCCGCCACGCGCCGCTCCAGCGTGCGGCGCGAGATGCCCAGCAGCTGCGCGGCGCGCGTCTTGTCGCCGGCCACGCTGTCGAGCACGGCCAGGATGTGCTGCTTTTCCAGCGTGTGCAGATCGGTGGTGATCGCCGCGGCCGCGCCACCGGGGCGCTCTGCCGCGCCGCCGGCGCGCCGCTCCTGGTGGCGATCCTGCCGCGACAGGCCCTGGTAGAGCGCCGACACGTTGAGCGCCCCCAGGATCAGCGAACGCTCGATCAGGTTGCGCAGTTCGCGCACGTTGCCGGGCCAGTCGTATTCACGCAGGAAACGCAGCTCGTCCTCGCTGACCACGATGCGCGGCACGCCCAGCCGCGGCGCCAGCGTGTCGATGAAGTGCGCCACCAGCTCGGCCATGTCCTCCTTGTGCGCGCGCAGCGGTGGCAGGTTGATCTCGACCACCTGCAGCCGGTAGTACAGGTCCTTGCGGAAGCGCCCGGCCGCCACCTCGTCGGCCAGCTTGCGATGGGTGGCGGCGACGATGCGCACGTCCACCGGGATCTCCTGCTCGCTGCCCAGCGGGCGGATGCGGCGCTCTTCCAGCACACGCAGCAGGGTGGCCTGCTGGGCCGCGGGCAGCTCGCCGATCTCGTCGAGGAACAGCGTGCCGCCCTGGGCATAGACGAACAGGCCGTCGCGCCCCTTGCGCGCGCCGCCGCCGGCCTGCGCCTGGCCGAACAGCTCGCTCTCGATCAGGTCGGGTGACAGCGTGGCGCAGTTCACCGGCACGAAGGGCCCGGCCGCGCGCGGGCTGTTGCGGTGCAGGGCCAGCGCCGCCAGCTCCTTGCCGGTGCCCGATTCACCGCTGAGCAGCACGATGCTGTCGACCGTCGCCACCCGCTGCAGTGCCGCCTGCAGGCCCTTGATGGCGATCGATTGCCCCACCAGGCCATCGGCCGCGGGCGTGCGCTGCCGCAGGGCCCGCCGCAGCACCCAGTTCTCGCGCCGCAGCAAGGCGCGCTCCAGCCCCTGGCGCAGGGCATTGAGGATCTGCGTCACCCGGAACGGCTTGAGGATGAAGTCGCTGGCACCGGCACGCAGGGCCTCGATGGCGGTGTCCAGGTCGGCGAAGGCGGTGATCAGCACCACCTCGCCGTCGAAGCCACGTTCGCGCAGCTCCTTCAGCCAGTCGATGCCACTCTTGCCGGGCAGCGCGATGTCCAGCACCACCAGGTCGAAGCGGTGGCGGCGCACCAGGTCGTCGGCGGCCTCGGCCGACTCGGCGCAGAACACCTGGCCCACGCGCACCTGCAGGGTCTTTTCCAGGAAATTGCGCATGCCGGGCTCGTCGTCGACCACCAGCACGGCGGCCAGCGGCCAGCGCTCGGGCGACTTGGACAACACTTCGGCAGGCACGTCGACGGGCAGGTTCATGGCGGCAGGGTCTCAGGGCCGCGCATTGTAGGAAGCCGAAGCGGTGGTCAAGCTGTCCGTTGACGTGCGACAACTTGTCCGAACAAACCCGGGCACCCCCCGATTGCCACCGGGTTTACGCCGGCCCCTAATTCGAGGGTCGATATGCAGGCCCGTGCATGGGCCGGCTCGCCTGGAGGCTGTCATGAGCAAATCCCCCGTCACTTCTCCCGCTGCGGTGTCGCCGCTGTCGCGCCGCCGCCTGTTTGCCGGTGCCGGCACCGCCGGTGCGCTGGCCGCCGTGGCCACGGTGCTGCCCTCGCAGCGCGAAGCCGTCCCCGAGGCCAGCGCCCAGCCGAAGGCGGCCCCCGAGGCCGGCGGGGGCTACCAGCTCACCGCCCACGTCAAGCAGTACTACCAGACCACCAAGGTCTGAAGCCGGAGGCCCCGTCATGTTGCTGACCCGCAAGCCCAGCGTCGCCGCCTCGCGCCTGTCGCCCGTCTCCCCGCTGGTGGCCAGCCTGGCCCGAGGCGTCTCGCGCGCCATCCCCACCATGGACCGCCGCGCCTTCCTGCGCCGCTCGGGCCTGGGTGTGGGCGCCGGCATCGCCGCCTCGCAGCTGCTGATGGTGCGCAAGGCCCAGGCCGCCGATGCCGCCAAGGCCGCCGACGGCGCGGCCAAGAAGGTTGAAGTCAAGCGCACCGTCTGCGGCCACTGCTCGGTGGGCTGCGCGGTGGACGCCGTGGTCGAGAACGGCGTCTGGGTGCGCCAGGAGCCGGTGTTCGACTCGCCGATCAACCTGGGTGCGCACTGCGCCAAGGGCGCCGCGCTGCGCGAGAACGGCCATGGCGAGTACCGCCTGAAGTACCCGATGAAGCTGGTCGGCGGCAAGTACCAGCGCATCGGCTGGGACCAGGCCCTCGACGAGATCAGCGCCAAGATGCTCGACCTGCGCAAGCAGAGCGGCCCGGACTCGATCTTCGTGGTCGGCTCGAGCAAGCAGAACAACGAGCAGGCCTACCTGCTGCGCAAGTGGATCAGCTTCTGGGGCAGCAACAACACCGACCACCAGGCGCGCATCTGCCACTCCACCACGGTTGCCGGCGTCGCCAATACCTGGGGGTATGGCGCGATGACCAACAGCTACAACGACATGCAGAACGCCAAGGCGGCGATGTACATCGGCAGCAATGCGGCCGAAGCGCATCCGGTGTCGATGCTGCACATGCTGCATGCCAAGGAAGCCGGCTGCAAGATGATCGTGGTCGACCCGCGCTTCACCCGCACGGCGGCCAAGGCCGACCAGTTCGTGCGCATCCGCTCGGGCAGCGACATCCCGTTCCTGTTCGGCGTGATGCACCACATCTTCAAGAACGGCTGGGAAGACAAGCAGTACATCGAAGACCGTGTCTACGGCATGGACAAGGTGCGCGAGGAGTGCCTGACCAAGTGGACGCCCGAGAAGGTGCAGGAGGCCTGCGGCGTCGACGAGGCCACCTGCCTGCAGGTGGCCAAGACCATGGCCGAGAACCGGCCCAGCACGGTGGTCTGGTGCATGGGCCAGACCCAGCACACCATCGGCAATGCCATCGTGCGCGCCTCGTGCCTGCTGCAGCTGGCACTGGGCAATGTCGGCAAGTCGGGCGGCGGCACCAACATCTTCCGCGGCCACGACAACGTGCAGGGCGCCACTGACGTCGGCCCCAACCCCGACAGCCTGCCCGGCTACTACGGCCTGGCCGAGGGCTCGTGGAAGCACTTCGCCAAGGCCTGGGGCGTCGACTTCGAGTGGATCAAGAAGCAGTACGCCCCCGGCATGATGGGCAAGCCCGGCATGACGGTGTCGCGCTGGATCGACGGCGTGCTCGAGAAGAACGAGCTGATCGACCAGGACAGCAACCTGCGCGGCCTGTTCTTCTGGGGCCATGCGCCCAACTCGCAGACCCGTGGTCTCGAGATGAAGAAGGCGATGGACAAGCTCGACCTGCTGGTGGTGATCGACCCGTTCCCGTCGGCCACCGCGGCGATGGCCGCCATGCCCGGCAAGCCCGAGGACCTGAACCCCAACCGCGCGGTCTACCTGCTGCCGGCCACCACGCAGTTCGAGACCACCGGTTCGTGCACCGCGTCGAACCGCTCGCTGCAGTGGCGCCAGAAGGTGATCGAGCCGCTGTGGGAAAGCCGCACCGACCACATGATCATGTACCAGCTGGCGCAGAAGCTGGGCTTCGACAAGGAGCTGGTCAAGAACTACAAGATGGTGCAAGGCAAGGGCGGCATGGAGCCCGAGACCGAATCCAT
>JAURXG010000622.1 GCA_030654555.1 Aquabacterium sp. | reverse complement strand
CCGCTCGGCTGCCGAGCAAGGCCGGCATCGTCTGCGGCGATATCGCCTGGACCTGGCGTGAATTCGACGCCCTGGTCAGCCGTCTGGCCGCCGGCCTGCACGCCCAGGGCGTGGCCAAGGGCGAGCATGTGGGCGTGCTGTCGCGCAACTCGCACGGTTTTGCCGCGCTGCGCTTTGCGCTGGCCCGGCTGGGCGCGGTGATGGTGCCGGTCAACTTCATGCTCAACGCCGACGAGGCGGGCTACATCCTGCGCCATGCCGGCGTCAAGCTGCTGGCCGTCGATTCGGGCCTGCATGCGCTGGGCCGCGATGCCGCGCTGCGCGACACGGCGATCACCCGTTTCCTGTGGTTGCCGTCGGAAGACCCCAGCAGCTGCCCCGAAGGCTGCCTGGACTTCAACCGCCTGGCCGCCACCGACCTGGCCGCCCAGCCCTGCCCCGAGCCCGATTTCAGCAGCCACCACCTGCTGCAGATCGTCTACACCAGCGGCACCGAAAGCCTGCCCAAGGGCGCGATGCTCACGCACGGCGCGGTGATCGACCAGTACGTCAGCTGCATCATCGAAGGCGAGATGGCGGAGAACGACGTGGTGCTGCATGCGCTGCCGCTCTACCACTGCGCGCAACTCGACGTGTTCCTGGGCCCCAGCGTCTACCTGGGCAGCACCAGCGTGATCACCGCCAAGCCCACGCCCGAGCACCTGCTGCCGCTGATCGCCAAGCACCGCATCAGCCAGTTCTTCCTGCCGCCCACGGTGTGGATCGCCGTGCTGCGCAGCCCGCTGTTCGCGCAGAGCGACCTGTCCAGCCTGCGCAAGGGCTACTACGGCGCGTCGATCATGCCGGTGGCGGTGATGCAGGAGCTGATCGCGCGTTTCCCGCAGATGCGCCTCTGGAACTTCTACGGCCAGACCGAGATCGCGCCGCTGGCCACGGTGCTCAAGCCCGAGGACCAGCTGCGCAAGCCCGGCTCGGCCGGCAGGCCCGCCCTCAACGTCGAGACCCGGGTGGTCGACGACCAGATGAACGACGTGGCCGTGGGCGAGGTGGGCGAGATCGTGCACCGCTCGCCGCAGCTGCTGCTGGGCTACTTCAACGACCCCGAGCGCACGGCGGCCGCCTTCGAGGGTGGCTGGTTCCACTCGGGCGACCTGGGCGTGGTCGATGACGAGGGCTACATCAGCGTGGTCGACCGCAAGAAGGACATGATCAAGACCGGCGGCGAGAACGTGGCCAGCCGCGAGGTCGAGGAGGCGCTGTACCGGCTGGACGGCGTCAGCGAGGTGGCGGTGATCGGCCTGCCGCACCCACGCTGGATCGAGGCCGTGACCGCGGTGGTGGTGTGCAAGCCCGGCGCCGCGCTCGACGAAGCCCAGGTCATGGCCCACTGCGCCGCGCAGCTGGCGCACTTCAAGACGCCCAAGGGCGTGGTGTTCGTCGACGCGCTGCCCAAGAACCCCAGCGGCAAGCTGCTCAAGCGTGAACTGCGGCGGCGCTTCGAGGGGCTGTTCAACACCCACTGAGCCTGGCCGCGGGCGGGCCCCGCCGACGCAGGCTAGCGGATCAGGCGATTGACGACGCTCAGCAGCTCGATCGGGCTGAACGGCTTGGCCAGGTAGTGGTCGGCGCCGGCCTGGGTGGCGGCCTTGCGGTCGGCGTCCTGGTTGCGCGCGGTCAGCATCACCACCCGGGTGCGCCGCAGCAGCGGGTCGGCCTTGATGCGCTGGCACACCTGCAGTCCGTCCAGCCCGCCGGGCATCATCACGTCCAGCAGCATCAGGTCGGGCTTGAGCCGTGCGGCCAGCTGCAGGCCCGAGGGGCCGTCGGCCGCCTCGTGGATCTCGAAGTCCTCCAGCTCCAGCGAGACGCGGATGACTTCGCGCACCTCGTGCTGGTCTTCGACGATCAGAACCTTCTTCATGGCAGGGGTCTCGGTGTGGCGCCGCGGACGTGGCACCTGGCGTGACACTGTGCCGCGTCGGCGCGGCGCCGATCGCCGGAAAAGCAGGCCCGCCCCGGCCATCTGCCGCGCGGCCGTGGCTGGCCGGTCGGCTCAAGTTCGCCCCCCGGCGGCCGATAGAACCGCATCGCACGGCCACTGCACGCCGACCGAACTTCTCGAGAGTCTCCTGGATGTCCTCTGCACTTCCGCGTCTCAAACCCTGGCGGGCCCGTGACATCGATCCGTTGATGTTGGGGTTGGTGGCGCTGAACGCCCTGGGCGCCATGCTGATCGGCTGGCAGGTCGGCGAGCTGCCCTTGGCGGTGCAGGCCGCGCTGGCCTGCGCCGCGCTGGCCGGCGCCTGCGTGCTGGGCGGGCGCGGGCGCC
>JAURXG010000614.1 GCA_030654555.1 Aquabacterium sp. | reverse complement strand
CTCGTTGCTGCACTCGATGTTGGTCGCGTCCGACGAAGCCACGTCGGGGTCGGTCATCAGGAAGGCCGAGCGGATCTCGCCGCGCAGCAGCGGCTCCAGCCATTGGTCCTTCTTCGCCTCGCTGCCGTAGCGCTCGATGGTCTCCATGTTGCCGGTGTCGGGCGCGGTGCAGTTGAAGACCTCGGCCGACCACATCACCCGGCCCATCAGCTCGCACAGCTGCGCGTAGTCCAGGTTGCTCAGGCCCTCGGGTGCGCGGTGGCTGTGCGGCAGGAACAGGTTCCACAGCCCGGCCTGGCGCGCCAGCGGCTTGAGTTCCTCGATCAGCGTCATCGGCTCCCAGGCGGTGCCGGCCTGGCGGCGCTGGTGCAGCTCTTCGTGGTGCCGCGCCTCGTTGGGGTAGATGTGGCGGTCGAAGAACGCACGCATGCGGTCGAGCAGATCCTGGGTGCGGGCAGATGGTTCGGCAAACATGGTGATCTCCAGTGCGGATGGGTGCAATGCGGCGGCATTCAACCACCGGCCCCGCCACCGGGCGGTCGCCAACGTGACGTCACCGCGGCGCGTTGCTTTGGACTTGAGGGATGTCAGCCCGCTGCAAAATTGGGCGCCTATGCTGCGCCCCACCGATCGATCGTCCAACCCACCGCCAGGAGATTCCGCCATGTCCCAGACCCGTGACGTCTACGTCGTCAGCGCCGCCCGCACCGCCATCGGCACCTTCGGCGGTACGCTCAAGGACACCACCCCGGCCGATCTGGCCACCGTGGCGGTCAAGGCCGCGCTCGATCGCTCGGGCGTGGCGCTCGACAGCGTGGGCCACCTGGCGATGGGCACCGTGGTGCTCACCGAGCCGCGCGACGCCTACCTCAGCCGCGTGGCGGCCATGAACGCCGGCCTCAGCAAGGAGACGCCGGCCTTCAACGTCAACCGCCTGTGCGGCTCGGGCCTGCAGGCCATCATCTCGGCGTCGCAGGCCATCATGCTGGGCGACTGCGACATCGCCGTGGGCGCCGGCTGCGAGGTGATGTCGCGCGGCGCCTACCTGGTGCCGTCGGCGCGCTTCGGTGCGCGCATGGGCGACACCCAGATGCTCGACATGATGGTCGGCGCGCTGCACGACCCGTTCCACAAGATCCACATGGGCATCACCGCCGAGAACGTGGCCGACCAGGTCGGCATCACGCGGCAGATGATGGACGAGCTGGCGGTGCTGAGCCATCAGCGCGCGGCTGCGGCGATTGCCGCCGGCCGTTTCACCGAGCAGATCGTGCCGGTGGACATCGTCACCCGCAAGGGCACGACGCAGTTCGTCACCGACGAGCATGTGAAGGCCGACA
>JAURXG010000604.1 GCA_030654555.1 Aquabacterium sp. | reverse complement strand
TAGACCTGCCGGTCGAAGCGGCCCGGACGCAGCAGCGCCGGGTCGAGGATGTCGGGCCGGTTGGTGGCCGCCATCACGATGACGCCGAGGTTGGTCTCGAAGCCGTCCATCTCGACCAGCATCTGATTGAGGGTCTGCTCGCGCTCGTCGTTGCCACCACCCAGGCCGGCACCGCGGTGGCGGCCGACCGCGTCGATCTCGTCGACGAAGATGATGCAGGGCGCGCTCTTCTTGGCCTGCTCGAACATGTCGCGCACCCGCGCCGCGCCCACGCCGACGAACATCTCGACGAAGTCGGAGCCCGAGATGCTGAAGAACGGCACCTTGGCCTCGCCGGCGATGGCCTTGGCCAGCAGCGTCTTGCCGGTGCCCGGGGGGCCGACCAGCAGCACGCCGCGCGGGATGCGCCCGCCCAGCTTCTGGAACTTCTGCGGATCCTTCAGGAAGTCGACCAGTTCCTTGACCTCTTCCTTGGCCTCGTCGCAACCAGCGACGTCGGCGAAGGTGGTCGAGTTGTTGGCCTCGTCGAGCATGCGGGCCTTGCTCTTGCCGAAGCTGAACGCCCCGCCCTTGCCGCCGCCCTGCATCTGGCGCATGAAGTACACCCACACGCCGATCAGCAGCAGCATCGGGCCCCAGCTGATCAGCAGGCTGACCAGCAGCGAGGGCTCTTCACGCGGCTTGACGTCGAACTTGATGCCGTTGTTGCGCAGATCGCCCACCAAGCCGCGATCGAGGTAGGTTGCGGTGGCGCGGATGCGCTTGTCATCGGTGGTCAGCGCGATGATCTCGGTGCCACCCTGGCCCTCTTGCAGCACGACCGACTTGATGCGTTTGGCCGCCACTTCGTCCAGGAACTCGGAATACCCGATCACCGAACCCGACGACACCCCGCGGTCGAACTGCTTGAACACGGTGAAGAGCACGAGTGCAATCACCAGCCAGACAGCGACCTTCGAGAACCATTGATTATTCACCGCGGCTCCTTTAGCCAATCCCGATTGTGTGTGGCAGCGCCCGCAGCACCGTTGCTCGGCAACGCCTTTGATCCACCCAATCTCACGGTAGATGGGGCCGATTCTAGTCGAGTCAAGCCCCTGACACCGGGGTGGGGCGGACGCTGAAACGGGTGAATTCGAGGCGAATTCGATCCATCGCAACGCCGTTGTGAACGCCGCTCAAGCTTGCTTCAGACCGATGCCCACCAAAAAGGTTTCAGACGATTTGTCGCGCGAGGCCTTGGGCTTGATCGCCTTGACCACCCGGAACTGCTGCTTGAAGCGCTGCACCAGCTGGCTGTAGCCGCTGCCGTGGAAGACCTTGGCCACCAGCGCGCCACCGGGCTTGAGGTGGCCCTGGGCGAAGTCGAGCGCCAGCTCGATCAGGTGCTCGATGCGGGCGGCGTCCGACGATTCGATGCCCGACAGGTTGGGTGCGATGTCCGAGACCACCACGTCCACCGGCCGGCCGGCCACGGCGTCGTGCAACTGCGCCAGCACCGCCTCCTCGCGAAAATCACCCTGGATGAACTGCACGCCCTCGATCGGCTCCATCGGCAGGATGTCCAGCGCGATGATGGTGCCCAGCAACTCGCCCACCGCCGCACCGCCGGTGCCGGCGGCCTTGGGCGCAAAGCGCCGGCGCAGGTACTGGCTCCACGCGCCCGGCGCCGAGCCGAGATCGACCACCACCTGGCCCGGTTTGATCAGGCCCAGCGTCTCGTCGATTTCCTTCAACTTGTAGGCCGCGCGCGCGCGATAGCCCTCACGCCCGGCCAGCTTGACGTAGGGATCATTGACGTGGTCGTGCACCCACGCCTTGTTGATCTTCTTGCTCTTGGACTCGATTTTCATGACAAGGGGATAATAGAAGAATGTCTGCCATTCATTTAACGCCCGCCCAACGCAAAGAAAAGCGTGGCGAAGCCCATCATCTGGACCCCGTCGTGTTGATCGGCGACCAGGGCCTGACCGATGCCATCTTCAAGGAAGCCGACCTGGCGCTGAAGGCCCACGGCCTGATCAAGGTGCGAATGTTTTCCGATTCACGCCCCGACCGCGAAGCCGCGCTGGCCGCGCTGGCCGACAAGCTGAACGCTGCCCCGGTGCAGCACATCGGCAAGCTGCTCGTGCTGTGGCGGCCGGTGCCCGAGAAGGTCAAGGCCGAGCGCGACGACCGTGCGGCCGGGCCGCGGGTGGTCAAGATCCTGAAGTTCAGCAAGAGCGGCAACCACCGCGCCCAGATCAAGAAGATCACCGTCTTCGGCAACCAGCGCGTCACCGCCGGTGGCGAGATCAAGCGCGCCAAGACCCGCGTGACCAGCGTCAAGAAGAAGGCGCAGGACTGAACGCGCCCGGCCGGGCGGCACGCCAGGCCAGCGCCCCCACCAGCAGCAGCTTGGCACCGTAGAACACGGTGCTGATCAGGTGCAGTTGGCCGAAACTCAGCGGGCCCTGCCCGGCGCGCGCCGCCGGCATCAACGGCTGCAAGGCGAAGTAGCCCGCCACGGTGCAGAACACCGTGCCCAGCACCAGCAGCATCTCGGCGCTCAAGACCGAACCGTGACCGGCCTCGGCCACGGCCTTGGCGCGGGCGCGCTCCATCGCCAGCAACAGCACGGCCAGCACCAGGCTCAGCCAAGCCTCCTGCACGAAGATGCGGCCGACCACGCGGCCGGCATCGGGCCGTTCGAGCATCGCAAACGCCGCCGGGGCGGCGATCGCCGCGATGCACAGCAGCACGCCGGCCCACAGCGCCGGCAGTAGCCGGCGCAAGCGCTCAGCCATGCGCTCAGGCAAAAGTTGCGTGGCCACTTTGCGTGATCACCCAGGGGGGCGGGCTGGGCGCAGCCCGGCCCTGGCGGCGCTCAGACGTAGCGAACCTCGACGATCTCGTAGCGCTTGATGCCACCGGGCGCCTGCACCTCGGCCACGTCGCCGGCTTCCTTGCCGATCATCGAGCGCGCGATCGGCGAGCTGATCGAGATCAGGCCCTTCTTCAGATCGGCCTCGTCGTCGCCGACGATCTGGTAGGTCACTTCCTGGCCGCTGGCTTCCTCTTCGAGGTCGACAGTGGCGCCGAACACCACGCGGCCGCCCGCGTCCAGCGTGGCCGGATCGATGATCTGCGCTGCCGCCAGCTTGCTTTCGATCTCGAGGATGCGGCCCTCGATGAAGCCCTGCTTGTCCTTGGCCGCTTCGTACTCGGCGTTCTCGGACAGGTCGCCCTGGGCACGCGCCTCGGCAATCGCCTGGATCACCGCATGGCGTTCCTTGGATTTGAGCTGCAGCAGCTCGGCCTTGAGTTTTTCGGCACCGCGCTTGGTGAGGGGGATGGTGGCCATGGGGGCCTCCTGGTGAGGGCTGTGAACGACGGACAAAACAAATCCGCCGCACCGGGCACCCGGTTCAGGGGCGCAAGGGCGGCGGAGCGAAGAGCGCGGAGTTTAGTGCAACTCGGCGTGCAGTTCCTGCAGGCTGTAGACCATCAGGCCCTGCTGGTGCTTGAGCGCCTCGGTGGCGGCCTCGCAGCCGGCCATCGTGGTGTAGTAGGTCACCCGGTTGGCCAGCGCCGCGGTGCGGATGTTGCGCGAATCGGCGATCGCGGTGCGGGTCTCGTCGACGGTGGTGAAGACCAGCTGGATCTCGCCCGCCTTGACCATGTCGACGATGTGCGGCCGGCCGTCCTTGACCTTGTTGACGGTCTTGACCGGCACGCCACCCGCGGCGATGGCCGCGGCCGTGCCCTTGGTGGCCACCACCGCAAAGCCCAGCGCCACCAGGTCACGCGCCACACTGACCGCGCGGTCCTTGTCGCCGTTCTTCACCGTGATCACCACCGTGCCCTTGGTCGGCAGGCGCGAACCGGCGCCGAGCTGGCTCTTGAGCATGGCCTCGCCGAAGGTCCGGCCCACGCCCATCACCTCGCCGGTGGAGCGCATCTCGGGGCCGAGGATCGGATCGACACCCGGGAACTTGTTGAACGGGAACACCGCCTCCTTGATGCTGAAGTACGGCGGGATCACCTCGTGCGGCGGCTCGCCGTTGCGGCTGGTCTGGTCGGCCAGCTTCTGGCCGGCCATGCAGCGCGCGGCGATCTTGGCCAGTTGCTGGCCGGTGGCCTTGCTGACGAAGGGCACGGTGCGCGAGGCACGCGGGTTGACTTCCAGCACGTAGACCACCGCGTCGTCGCCGTCACCGGCCACGCTGCCCTGGATGGCGAACTGCACGTTCATCAGCCCCACCACCTTCAGCGCCTGGGCCATCAGCGTGGTCTGACGGCGCAGTTCGTCCTGCAGCTTCTTGGGCAGCGTGTAGGGCGGCAGCGAGCAGGCCGAGTCACCCGAGTGCACACCCGCCTGCTCGATGTGCTCCATGATGCCGCCGATCATCACCGCGCTGCCATCGCTGATGCAGTCGACGTCGACCTCGATGGCGTCGTCGAGGAAGCGGTCGAGCAGCACTGGCGACTTCTCGCTGACGCGCACCGCCTCGCGCATGTAGCGCTCGAGGTCCTTGTCGCCGTGCACGATCTCCATCGCGCGGCCGCCCAGCACGTAGCTGGGGCGCACCACCAGCGGGTAGCCGATTTCATTGGCCCGGCCGATGGCGGATTCTTCGGTGCGCGCGATGCGGTTGGGCGGCTGCTTCAGGCCGAGGTCGTTGAGCAACTTCTGGAAGCGCTCGCGGTCCTCGGCGATGTCGATGCTGTCGGGCGAGGTGCCGATGATCGGCACGCCGTTGGCCTCGAGGTCGAGCGCGAGCTTGAGCGGCGTCTGGCCGCCGTACTGCACGATCACGCCGACCGGCTTCTCCTTGGCGACGATCTCCAGCACGTCCTCCAGCGTCACCGGCTCGAAGTACAGGCGGTCGCTGGTGTCGTAGTCGGTGGACACCGTCTCGGGGTTGCAGTTGACCATGATGGTCTCGTAACCATCCTCGCGCATCGCGAGTGCCGCATGCACGCAGCAGTAGTCGAACTCGATGCCCTGGCCGATGCGGTTCGGGCCTCCGCCCAGCACCATGATCTTCTTGCGGTCGGTCGGCTCGGCCTCGCACTCGCCGTCCACCGTCTCGTAGCAGCCGTAGAGGTAGGCGGTCTGGGTGGCGAACTCGGCCGCGCAGGTGTCCACCCGCTTGTAGACCGGGCGCACGCCCAACGTATGGCGGGCGCGGCGCACGTCGTGCTGGTTGCTGCCCATCAGCTTGCCCAGGCGCCTGTCGGAGAAGCCCTTCTGCTTCACGTAGCGCAGCTCGGCGGCGGTGAGGCTGTCCAGCGTGCGTGCCTTGAGCTGGGCCTCGGTGGCGACGATGTCCTCGATCTGCGCCAGGAACCACGGGTCGATCGCGGTCTCGTCGAAGATCTCGTCCAGCGACAGGCCGATGCGGAAGGCGTCGGCGACGTACAGGATGCGCTCGGGGCCGGCGTTGCCGATGGCTTCGATGATCTCCTCGCGGTCGGTCTCACGCTCGGTCAGGCCGTCGATGCCGGTCTCGAGCCCGCGCAGCGCCTTCTGCAGGCTTTCCTGGAAGGTGCGGCCCATCGCCATCACCTCGCCCACCGACTTCATCTGCGTCGTCAGGTGCGGATCGGCGGCCGGGAACTTCTCGAACGCGAAGCGCGGGATCTTGGTGACCACGTAGTCGATCGACGGCTCGAACGACGCCGGCGTGGCGCCGCCGGTGATGTCGTTGCGCAGTTCGTCCAGCGTGTAGCCCACCGCCAGCTTGGCGGCGATCTTGGCGATCGGGAAACCGGTGGCCTTGGATGCCAGCGCCGACGAACGCGACACACGCGGATTCATCTCGATGACGACCATGCGGCCGTCCTTCGGGTTGATCGAGAACTGCACGTTGGAGCCACCCGTGTCGACACCGATCTCGCGCAGGATGGCGATGCTGGCGTTGCGCAGCAGCTGGTATTCCTTGTCGGTGAGCGTTTGCGCCGGGGCCACGGTGATGCTGTCACCAGTGTGGATGCCCATCGGGTCGAGGTTCTCGATCGCGCAAACGATGATGCAGTTGTCCGCCTTGTCGCGAACCACTTCCATCTCGAACTCTTTCCA
>JAURXG010000603.1 GCA_030654555.1 Aquabacterium sp. | reverse complement strand
GAGGTCGACCTCGGCATCGACGTAGACATGGCAGTTGCCGTCCAGGTGCTTGATCACCGGCACTTTGGCCTCGGCGCTGATGCGCTCGAGCAGGCCCTTGCCCCCGCGCGGGATGATCACGTCGACGTACTGCGGCATCGTGATCAGCCGGCCCACGGCGGCGCGGTCGGTGGTCTCCACCAGTTGCACCGCGGTGGCCGGCAGGCCGGCCTCGACCAGCGCGGCCTGCACCAGGCGCCACAGCGCCAGGTTGCTGTGCAGCGCCTCCGAGCCGCCGCGCAGGATGGCGGCGTTGCCGCTCTTGATGGCCAGCGACGCGGCCTCGATCGTGACGTTGGGCCGGCTCTCGTAGATCATGCCGAACACCCCCAGCGGCACCCGCATCTGGCCCACGCTGATGCCCGACGGCCGGCGTTTGACGCCGCTGATCTCGCCCACCGGGTCGGCCATCGCGGCCAACTGCTCGCAGCCTTCGGCCACGGTGGCCAGGATGGCCGGCGTCAGCTTGAGCCGGTCGACCAGCGGCGCGGCCAGGCCCCCCGAGCGGGCGGCGGCCAGGTCGAGCTCGTTCGATTCGGCCAGCGCGTGGGTCTGCGCGCGCAGGCCACGGGCCAGTGCCAGCAGCGCGCGGTTCTTGGCCGCCGTGGAGGCGGCGGCCATCGTCGTGGCGGCGGTGCGGGCGGCCAGGCCCACCTGGGCCATGTACGCGGGGATGTCGGTCGGGTTCATGGCTTGATTTTCCCAGATCGGTCGGCGGCCTGCCGGATGCGACCGCCACCGCACAATGCGGGCCCTGCAATCGAGGAGGACGCCCTGTGCGCCGACTGATGACGCTGTTGTCCCTCATCACCGCCCTGTTCGCCGGCTGCGACGCCCAGCGCGCGGCCAAGCTGGAAGAAGGCCTGTCCACCGAGGCCGATGTGCGCGCGCAATTCGGCGAGCCGGTGCAGGTGATCGAACGTGCCGACGGCAGCAAGCTGCTGGCCTACCCGCGCCAGCCCGAAGGCTGGACCAACGTGGAGATCGTGATCGGCACCGACGGCAAGATGGCCTCGCTGCGCCAGTTGCTGACGCCCGCCAACTTGGCCAAAGTACGCCCGGGCATGGCGCAAGCCGAGGTGCGCCAGCTGCTGGGGCCGCAGGCCAAGACGCTGCGCTATGCGCTGAAGCCCGACGAAGAGACCTGGCGCTGGCATGTCATGGCCGGTCAGGACAAGAAGGTGTTCGAGGTGATCTTCGACGGCGAGCGCCGGGTGCTGTCGAGCGCCATCGCCGACGACGAGCGGCAGACGATGCCGGGCGGGAAGTAGGGGCCGCTGGCGGCTCGTTGCGGTCGTTGTGACGGGCGGCTATCAGGCGCTGCGTTCAAACTCAGGTCGGCACGAGGCCGAGGCCGCCGGGTGACCGGATGACTCCGTGTCCCCCGCCGACATGCTTGCTGGCGCAAGCCCGCCGGCTCCTCCTTTACCTGCGTCATCCGGTCACCCGACGCCCTCGTCCCGGACGCTGCGGTGGTGGTCTGCGGGCTTTTGAATTCACGGCGACGACGCCACGATGGTGCTGGCGCGTCGGGGTGGGCTGGCGTGTTTTGCGCAAGTAGCGGAGGAGCTGGCGGCCGCCAGGCCGGCGGCGGGGGACTCCGCCCGGACACAAAC
>JAURXG010000597.1 GCA_030654555.1 Aquabacterium sp. | reverse complement strand
GGTCGGCGGGCTTGAGCACCTCGAGCGGCTTCTTCTTGGCCTTCATGATGTTGGGCAGCGTGACGTAGCGCGGCTCGTTCTGGCGCAGGTCGGTGGTGATCACCGCCGGCAGGCTCAAGGCGAGCGTCTCGGAGCCGCCGTCGATCTCGCGCGTGACCTTGAGCTTGCCGTCGACCACCTCGACCTTGCTGGCAAAGGCGCCTTGCGGCAGCCCGGCCAGCGCGGCCAGCATCTGGCCGGTCTGGTTGCAGTCGTCGTCGATGGCCTGCTTGCCCAGGATGATCAGGCCGGGCAGCTCCTTGTCGACCAGCGCCTTCAGCAGCTTGGCCACGGCCAGCGGCTGCAGTTCGTCGGCACATTCGACCAGGATGGCGCGGTCCGCGCCGATGGCCATCGCGGTGCGCAGCGTTTCCTGGCACTGGGTGACGCCGCAGGACACGGCGATGATCTCGGTGACCACGCCCTTCTCCTTCAGCCGCACCGCCTCTTCGACCGCAATCTCGTCGAAGGGGTTCATGCTCATCTTGACGTTGGCGATGTCGACCCCCGTGCCGTCGGACTTCACACGTACCTTGACGTTGTAGTCGACAACACGCTTCACGGGCACCAGTACCTTCATGTCGCGCTGCTCCTGGACAGGTTGTTGAATTTGCTCTGAACAAACACCTCGAACGATTCTATTCGGCGGGTGTTCGCGCGGGGAATGGCAAGAAATCGAACGGTCGTGCTATTTTTTGCCATTGTGCCAGAGGCCCCCCTGCCCAACCGTCACCTGCGGCACAGCGTCTAGACTCCCGGCTCCAACCCGGCGCGGGTGACGGAACAGGTAGACGTAGCGGGCTTAAAACCCGCAGCCGCAAGGCGTACGGGTTCGATTCCCGTCCCGCGTACCACGGCAACCCGGTCCACGCGAACCGCGGGCCCGCCGGCCTTCAGCGGCTGGTGCCCGGGGCCGGCTTGACGTAGGACGCCGGCGCCGGCCGTGCCACGCGGGCGACCGGCTCGGCCGTGACCTTGGCAAAGTCGACCCGGCAGCGCACGCCCGCCGGGATGGCGCCGTTGGCGTTGGGCAGGTCGAGCCGGGCGCCGAAGGTGCCGCTGGCGGCATCCAGCACCTTGTCGACCACGGCCACGCGGGCTTCGTACTGGCCGCCGATGGGGCCCTCGGGCCGGACGATCGCCGCATCGCCCCTGGCGACCTGGCGGTAGGCGGCCAGCGGCAGCACCACCTCGACGCTGAGCGTGCCGATGTCGGCGATCCGCAGGATCGGCTTCTTGCCCAGTTCGGACACCTCGCCCGGATGCATCAACCGTTCGACCACGACCCCATTGACCGGGCTGGTGAGCGAGCGCTGACGTACCAGCTCGGCCGCACGCCGGTGTTCCAGCTCGGCCAGCCGCTTGTTGTCGCGCGCCTCGTTGAGCTCGGCCGCGGTGAGCCGGCGCTCGGCCTCGGCTTCCTCCAGGTCCTGCTGGCTGATGTAGTTCTGCTTGGTCAGCTCCTGCCGGCGGGTGAGCTTGGCGGCCGCGTACTCCTGCCGCGCCTGGCGCGCCTCGATCGTGCTGACGACCTCGGCGCGCTGGCGTGCCAGGTCGGCGCTGGCGCGCTCGACGCCGGATTCGAACTCGACCAGCACGTCGCCGCGGCGCACCACGTCGCCGCGATCGACGCGCACGTTGGCGATCAGCGCCTCCACCGGGCCGGAGATGGCGACGGTGCGCCGGGCCTCGATCAGGCAGTCGAACTCGGCGGCCTGGGTGGCGCCGGCGGTCAGCAGCGCCAGCGCCAGCCAGCGGCGCGAGGGACTGGGGCGGGTGCGGGTCTTGGTGGTCGGCATGGTGGTCGGCATGGTCGTGTCAGCCCTTCTTACCGGCAAAAGCCATCAGGCGGTCCTGGCGCTGCTCGCTGCGCAGGGCCATCGCGCGGGTCCACGCGTTCAGGCGTTCGGCGCGGCGCTGCGCCCAGCGCCGCAACGTGGCAGCCACCGCGCGCGGCAGCCTGGGCCCGCTGCCCGCCAGCCGCATCGCCCAGGCGCTGGGGCCGGGTGCATAACGCTGGAAGACCTCGGCCTGCACATGGCTGATGGCCTGCCACGAGCCGGGGTCGCCCTGGCGCGCACAGCGGCCGACCAGTTGCCGGTCGATGCGGGCGGACTCGTGGAACTCGGTCAGGATCACGTGCAGCCCGCCGGTCGCGCGCGTGCGCTCGTCCAGCCGGATGTCGGTGCCGCGCCCGGCCATGTTGGTGGCCACCGTCACCCGGCCGGGCTGCCCGGCCTGCGCCACCACCGCGGCCTCCTCGGCGTCCTGCTTGGCATTGAGCACCACATGGGCGATGCCCTGGGCCTGCAGCGCCGCCGACACCCGCTCGGAGGCCTCGACCGAGCGCGTGCCGATCAGCACCGGACGACCGCGCGCCTGCATCTCGCGGCAGGCCGCCACCAGCGCGACGCGCTGCTGCTCTTCGCTCACGTAGACCGCCGGCGCGACGGTGGCGCGGCACACCGGCCGGTCAGTGGGGATGCAGGCCACCTTCAGGCCGTACAGCGCCCAAAGCTCGCCGGCCACCTCGCGCGCCGTGCCGGTCATGCCGGCCAGCCGCGCATAACGGGTGAAGAACGCGGGGTAGGTCAGCCGCGCCACGGGCTCGCGGCTGGGCGTCATCGGCAGGCCTTCCTTCAGCTCGATCATCTGGTGGATGCCATGCTCCCAGGCGCGGTCGGGCAGCACCCGGCCGGTGAACTCGTCGACGATGTGCACCTTGTCGTCACGCACGATGTAGTCGCGCTCGCGGATGAACAGCGCCGTGGCCGACACCGCCTGGCGCGCCAGGTGCGCGCGGGCACGCTCGCTGCGCCACAGGCCGTGCAGGGGTGCGGACAGCGCCTGCACCCGGTCCATGCCCGCCTCGGTGAGGGCCACCTGGCGGTGCAGCCGGTCGACGGTGAAATGCGCGCCGATCTCGAGCCGGCTGGCGATGTCCAGCGCCTCCCTGCACACCGCGGCGGGCACGCGGTCGCGCTCGCTGGAGATGATCAGCGGCGTGCGCGCCTCGTCGATCAGCACGCTGTCGGCCTCGTCGACGATGGCGAAGGCCAGTTCACGCAGCACCGGCGTGCGTGCGCCGTCGCGCGACAGCCCCAGCGCCGACCGCACCGCCGTCTGGCGCGTGCTCTGCGCATCGGCCTGGCCCAGCCGGTCACGCAGGAAGTCGAACACCACGTCCTTGTTGGTGCAGTAGACGATGTCATGCGCATAGACCTGCGCGCGTTCGGGCGGGGTCTGGCCGGGCAGCACCGCGGCCACGCGCAGGCCCAGCGCCTCGAACAGCGGCCGGTGCGCCCGCGCATCCCGCTCGGCGAGGTAGTCGTTGACGGTGATCACATGCACCGGTCGGCCGCTGAGCGCCACGCAGCCCGCCGCCAGCGCCGCCGTGAGCGACTTGCCCTCGCCGGTGGCCATCTCGGCCACCATGCCGCGCAGCAGCGCCGCCGCACCCATGCGCTGCACCCGGTGCGGCGTGAGGCCCAGGCTGCGCTGCGCCAGCAGGCAGGTCAAGCCCAGGGCCTGTGCGGTGGTGGCCTCGGTCAGGCCGTGGCGCCGCAGCGCCACGCGCAGACCGGCCAGTTCGACCTGCAGCGCGGCGTCGTCGCACAGGGCCAGTTGCTCGCAGGCCAGGCCGGCGGCGTCGGCGGCCTCGCCCAGCGCGCGCGTCGATCGCGCGAAGCGGCTGCGCCACTGGCCGTAGACACGCGACAACCAGCCGTCCAGCGCATGGCCACGCTCGCGCGGGGCGCGCTCGATGCCGCGGACGCACGGCGGCAGCGGAAGGATCGATTCAGCCATCGTGGTCGGCGCTCATCATCAGACATCGAAGCGCGACAGGAACAGCTGGCGCACCGCGCGCCAGGCCTGCCGGCCCAGCGGCTCGGGCTCGAGGTCGAAGCGCACCCAGGCGCGCGCGCCCAGCGGCAGGAACGCCTGCGCCTCGCTCAACTGCACGTCGAGCTGGAACACCCGCTGCAGCGTCTTCAGCCCCTGCGGATCGCTGGGGTCGATCAGGTGCTCGCC
>JAURXG010000593.1 GCA_030654555.1 Aquabacterium sp. | reverse complement strand
CCAGCACCAGCAGCGCCAGCAGCAGGCTGGCCAGCGCGCCGGCCAGCGCCACCGGCGCCAGCCGCCGGGCCGCCACCGCGCGCGGCGCCGGACCGGCGTTGCGCGCCAGCAGGTCGATCAAGGTCTCGGTCTTCATCGTCTAGCCCTTCACCAGGGCCGCCAGGCGCTTGAGCCCCCGGTGCACCTGCACCTTGATGGCCGCCTGCGAGGCGCCGGTGCGCAACGACGCCTCGGCCACCGACAGGCCCTGCACCTTGGTCAGCAGGATGGCCTGGCGCTGTGCCTCGGGCAGGTCGTCGAGCAGCCTGCCCAGGTCGCGCCGGGCCTCGCTCTCGCCGCCGCCGGCGGCCACCAGCGCGCCTTCGTCGACATCGTCGATGGCATCGTGCAGCGCCTCGTGCCGGCCACGCCGACGCCACAGGTCCACCAGCTTGTGGCGGGCGATGGCCAGCACCCAGGCGCTGACCGGCAGCGTGGGGTCGTAGGTGCCACGCTGCAGGTGCAGCGCCAGCAGGGTTTCCTGCACCAGGTCCTCCAGGTCGTCGGGCAAGCTTTGCATGCGGCGGCGCAGATAGGCGCGCAGCCGGGTGGCGATGCGTTCCAGCGCCTGGCGGTAGGCTTGATCGTCACCCGCCTGCGCACGCAACCAGAGCGGCTTCAAGCCGGCTTCGAAGGCGTTCGGGTCGGCGTTGTCTGCCATGTCGTCGGGCGGGGTGGTTTGGTTACAGCGGTGGGATCGCCCGCGGACATCGATGGCGCCCGGCGGCGCGAAGCGGCGATTGTGCCGTCCACCCCGCTTCGCACGGGCAAGACCCCGTGTAACCAGGCGCGGGACAATTGCGTATAACCCGGCATCGCCGCTCCCTTGGTTCGTCCATGCACCCCACCACCGTCGTCTGCACCGCCACCACCCCGAGGGTCGCCTGATGGCCGCCCCATCCCGGCGTGGCCTGTGGATTGCCGTGGCGCTGGCGGCCGTGGTGGCGGTGCTGGCCTACCGGCACTACGAGCTGGGCCGCTGGCTCACGCTCGACCAGCTCAAGGCCAGCCGCGATGCGCTGGTGGGCGCCTACCAGGCGCGGCCGCTGACGATCCTGGCAGCCTACTTCGCGCTGTACGTCACCGCGACTGCGCTGTCCTTCCCGGGTGCGGCGGTGCTGACGCTGGCCGCCGGCGCGATGTTCGGCCTGGGGCTGGGGCTGCTGGTGGTGTCGTTCGCGTCCAGCCTGGGCGCGCTGCTGGCCTTTCTGGTGGCGCGCTACCTGCTGCGTGATGCGGTGCAGGCGCGCTTTGCCAAGGCGCTGGCGCCGATCAACGAGGGCATGCAGCGCGACGGCGTGTTCTACCTGCTCACGCTGCGGCTGGTGCCGGTGTTTCCGTTCTTCCTGGTCAACCTGCTGACGGCGCTGACGCCCATCGCCGCCGGCCGCTTCTACCTCGTCAGCCAGCTGGGCATGCTGCCGGGCACGCTGGTGTTCGTCAACGCGGGCACCCAGCTGGCCGCGATCCAGTCGCCCGGCGACGTGCTGTCGCCCGCGCTGTGGGGCAGCTTCGTGCTGCTGGGGGTGTTTCCGCTGCTGGCCAAGGCGGTGGTGGGCTGGGTGCAGCGGCGCCAGCTGTACGCGCGCTGGCCGCGGCCGGCGCGCTTCGACCGCAACCTGGTGGTGATCGGCGCTGGCGCCGGCGGGCTGGTATCGGCCTACATCGCCGCCACGGTGAAGGCCAAGGTCACGCTGGTGGAAAGCCACCAGATGGGCGGTGATTGCCTGAACTTCGGCTGCGTGCCCAGCAAGGCGCTGATCCGCTCGGCCAAGCTGGCCCATCAGCTGAAGCACGCTGCCGCGCTGGGCGTGCACAACGCCCGCGGCGAGGTCGACTTCGCCGCGGTGATGGCCCGGGTGCAGGAGGTCATCCGCACCATCGCGCCGCACGACTCGGTCGAGCGCTACACCGGCCTGGGGGTGGAGGTGCTGCAGGGCCATGCGCGCATCACCTCGCCCTGGCAGGTCGAGGTGACGATGGCCGACGGCCAAACGCAGGTGCTGACGACGCGCAGCATCGTCATCGCCGCCGGCGCGCAGCCCTTCGTGCCGCCCATCCCCGGCCTGGCCGAGGTGGGTTTCCTGACCAGCGACAGCCTGTGGACGCTGAAGGCGCTGCCGAAGCGCCTGGTGGTGCTGGGCGGTGGCCCGATCGGCTGCGAACTGGCGCAGGCCTTTGCCCGGCTGGGCGCGTTGGTCACGCAGGTGGAGATGGCGCCGCAGGTGATGGGGCGCGAGGATGCCGAGGTGTCGGCGCTGGTGGCGCAGGCCCTGCGCGACGACGGCGTGACCCTGCTCACCGGCCGCCAGGCGCTGCGCTGCGAGCAGGCCGATGGCCGCAAGCGGCTGATCGTGAAACACGGCGCCCAGGAACTGGCGATCGAGTTCGACCAGCTGCTGTGCGCCGTGGGCCGCAGCCCGCGGGTTGCCGGCTACGGGCTGGAGGAACTGGGCATCCCGCTGACCCCGCGCAAGACCATCCAGACCAACGCCTACCTCGAGACGCTGTACCCCAACATCTACGCCGTGGGCGACGTGGCCGGGCCGTTCCAGTTCACCCATGTCGCCGCGCACCAGGCCTGGTATGCGGCGGTGAACGCGCTGTTCGGCCGCTTCAAGCGCTTCAAGGCCGACTACTCGGTGATCCCCTGGGCCACCTTCACCGACCCCGAGGTGGCGCGGGTGGGCTTGTCGGAGGCCGAGGCGCAGGCACAGGGCATCGCCGTCGAAGTGACGCGCTACGGCATCGACGACCTCGACCGCGCCATCGCCGACGGCAGCGCCCACGGCTTCGTCAAGGTGCTCACCGTGCCCGGCAAGGACAAGATCCTGGGCGTGACCATCGTCGGCGAGCATGCCGCCGACCTGCTGGCCGAGTACGTGCTGGCGATGAAGCATGGCCTGGGGCTCAACAAGATCCTGGGCACCATCCACACCTACCCCACGCTGGCCGAGGCCAACAAGTACGCCGCCGGCGAGTGGAAGCGCGCGCATGCGCCGCAGAAGCTGCTGGCCTGGGTGGGCCGTTATCACGCCTGGGAACGTTCATGACCCGCCTCCAACCGCTGGCCACGCCCTTTCGCAGCCAACGCCGCCACTGCCTGCTGGCCGGCTTGGCCCTCATCGTCGGTGCCGGCCCGGCGCTGGCGCAGCCGGCCTTCGACCATGGCCATGCCGCCTGGACCGCCCTGCTGAAGAAGCATGTGCAGCCGCTGCGCGGCGGCCAGGCCTCGCAGGTGCGCTATGCCGGCTTTGCCAGCGACCGGGCGCTGCTGAAGGCCTACCTCGACAGCCTGTCGGCCGTCAGCGAGGCGGCCTTCAACGGCTTCAGCAAGCCGCAGCAGATGGCCTTCCTGATCAACGCCTACAACGCCTTCACGGTCGAGCTGATCCTCACCCGCTGGCCCAAGCTGGCCTCGATCAAGGACCTGGGCAGCTTCCTGCAGAGCCCGTGGAAGCCGAAGTGGGTGCCGCTGCTGGGCGGCAAGCGGTCGCTCGACGACATCGAGCACGAGATGCTGCGCCAGCGCGGCCGCTACGACGACCCGCGGGTGCACTTTGCCGTCAACTGCGCCAGCATCGGCTGCCCTGCGCTGCGCGAGGAGGCCTTCAGCGCCGACCGCCTGGACACCCAGCTCGACGAGCAGGCGCTGCGCTTCATGAGCGACCGCAGCCGCAACCGCTACGACGCGGCCCGCGGCAAGCTCGAGGTGTCGAAGATCTTCGACTGGTTCGGCGAAGACTTCCGCCTGGGCCACCGTGGCATCAGCTCGTTGAACGGATTCTTCGCGCGTTATGCCGACCAGCTGGCCGATGCGCCGGCCGACCGCGCGCTGATCCGCGCGCAGAAGGCCGAGGTCACCTATCTCGACTACGACTGGAAGCTCAACGGCATTGCCACCTGACCGTCAAGGACGGTCCGCTCATCACGGCCGGCGGTAAATAACGACTGCCCGCCCCAGCCCTCTGACACTACGCCTTTGTTGACCTCAGCGAGGTCAAACATACAAGGTAAAGGAGGAGCCGATGAACTTGCGCCAGCAAGTGCATCGGCGGGGGACACGGAGTCAGCCGGTCACCCGGTGGCCTCGGCTTCGCGCTGACATCGGCATGCTGAACGACCGGTCTGCAGGCATCACAAGCGGCAGCAACGCGCCGATACCTGCCCGTCAACAAATGGGAATGATCTGCGCTCAGTTGCTGGCGGTCATCCCGCTTGCGTCACCGTCTGACGGCACCGCCAACAGCGCCCGCAGGCCCGCCTCGTCGAGCACCGGCACCCCCAGTTCACGGGCCTTGTCGAGCTTGCTGCCGGCCTCGTCGCCCGCCACGACATAACTCGTCTTCTTCGACACCGAACCGGCCGCCTTGCCGCCGGCGGCCTCGATCAGCGCCTTGGCCTCGTCGCGGCTCAGCGTGGGCAGCGTGCCGGTCAGCACCAGGGTCTTGCCGGCCAGCGGCTGCGGCGCGGCGCTGTCGACCGCGCCCTCGCCTTCGGACCAGTGGATGCCGGCGGCGCGCAGCTGCTCCACCACCTCGCGGTTGTGCGGCTGGTCGAAGAAGGTGCGGATGCTCGACGCGACGATCGGGCCGACATCGTTGACCTGCAGCAGCTGCTCGACGCTGGCGTCCATGATGCGGTCCAGCGACCCGAAGTGCCTGGCCAGGTCCTTGGCGGTGGTCTCGCCCACCTGGCGGATGCCCAGCGCATAGAGAAAGCGCGGCAACGTGGCCTGCTTGCTCTTCTCCAGCCCGGCCACCAGGTTGGCCGCGCTCTTCTCGCCCATGCGGTCCAGCACCGACAGCTTGGCCACGCCCAGCGTGTACAGCTCGGGCAGCGTGCGGATCAGGCCGCTGTCGACGAGTTGATCGACCAGCTTGTCGCCCAGGCCCTCGATGTCCATCGCGCGGCGGCCGGCAAAGTGCAGCATCGCCTGCTTGCGCTGGGCGCCGCAGAACAGGCCGCCGGTGCAGCGGTAGTCCATGCCGCCACGCTCGCGCCGCGCCGCGCTGCCGCACACCGGGCACTCACGCGGCATGCGGAAGTTGGGCACGTAGCCCGCGCGCGGCCCGGGCACCCGGCCCACCACCTCGGGGATCACGTCGCCGGCGCGGCGCACGATCACCTGGTCGCCCACCCGCACGCCCTTGCGCCGCAGCTCGAACAGGTTGTGCAGCGTGGCGTTGCTGACCGTGGTGCCGCCCACGAACACCGGCGCCAGCTTGGCCACCGGCGTCAGCTTGCCGGTGCGGCCGACCTGGATCTCGATGCGCTCCAGCGTCGTCATCTGCTCCTGCGCCGGGTACTTGTGGGCCACCGCCCAGCGCGGCTCTCGGGTGACGAAGCCCAGCCGCTGCTGCAGCGCCAGGCTGTTCACCTTGTAGACCACGCCGTCGATGTCGAACGGCAGCGCGTCGCGTCGGGCACCGATCGCGCGGTGAAAGGCCACCAGCCCGTCGGACCCCTCGGCCACGGTGCGGTCGGCGCATACCGGCAGGCCGAAGGCCTCGATGGCATCCAGCGTGGCGCTGTGGCTGTCGGGTTGGGCCCAGCCCTGCACCTCGCCCAGGCCATAGGCGAAGAAGCTCAGCGGGCGTTGCGCCGCGATCGCCGGATCGAGCTGCCGCACCGCACCGGCCGCCGCGTTGCGGGGGTTGACGAAGGTCTTGTCACCACGCTCGCGCTGGCGTTCGTTGAGGCGTTCGAACTGGTCGCGCCGCATGAAGACCTCGCCCCGCACCTCCAGCACCGGCGGTGCGCTGCCTTGCAGCCGCAGCGGGATCGGGCCGATGGTGCGGATGTTCTGGGTCACGTCCTCCCCCGTCTCGCCATCGCCGCGCGTGGCGGCCTGCACCAGCACGCCCTGCTCGTAGCGCAGGTTGATGGCCAGGCCGTCGAACTTGAGCTCGGCCGCATAGACCACCGGCGGCGCGTCGTCGCCCAGCCCCAGTTCACGCCGCACGCGGGCGTCGAAATTGATCGCGCCGCTGGCCTCGGTGTCGGTCTCGGTGCGGATGCTCAGCATCGGCACCGCATGGCGCACCGGTGCAAACCCCGCCAGCACCTGGCCCAGCACGCGCTGCGTGGGCGAGTCGGGCGTCAGCAGTTCGGGGTGCGCGGCCTCCAGCGCCTGCAGCTCGCGGAACAGCCGGTCGTACTCGGCGTCGGGCACCTCGGGCGCATCGAGCACGTAGTAGCGGTGGGCATGGTGGTGAAGCGCGGCGCGCAGCCGCGCGGCCTGCGCGGCGGGATCGCCGGGGTCGCCGGAGGTGGGGCGGATGTCAGGGCTGTTCACGTCAAGGGCGGGGGCACGACCGGCAGGGGGCCGAGTGTAGAGTGGCGCGCTTCGGCGCCGGCCCGGCGCTGCCCTGTCAGCCCCCATGCCGCTGCCGCGCTCGATCACCGCACCGCCCACCCACTGGGCCCATGGCCTGGGCTGGATTGCCGCAGCGCTGGCCCTGGCGCTGCCGGTGCAGGCGGCCCCGTCGGCCGCGGCGAAGCCCGCCGCCAAGGCCAGCGCCAATCGATCGACCCAACCGGCTGCGTCAGTGCCGATGCGCCTGCCCGCCAGCGTGCAGCCGCTGGCCTACCAACTGCATCTGCAGGTCGATCCCGACCAGCCACGCCACAACGGCGAGGTGGAGATCGACCTGCGGCTGCAGCAACCCATCACCGCCCAGGGGGCGATCCGGCTGCATGCCAAGGACCTGACCGTCCGCAGCGTGTGGCTCGACATCGGTGCCCGCCGCCTGGTCGGCCGGGTGCAGCGGGTCGATGCCGAGCGCATCGAGCTGCGCTTCGGCAAGCCGCTGCCCGCGGGCCCGGCGCGGCTGGGCCTGACCTTCGCCGGCCGGATCAACGACAAGGACGTCTATGGCCTGTTCCGTCAGCAGGAGGGCGGGCGCTGGGGGGCCTACACCCAGTTCCAGGCCACCGGCGCGCGGCTGGCCTTTCCGCTCTTCGACGAGCCCGGCTGGAAGGTGCCCTGGACGCTGTCGCTGACCGTGCCGCAGGCGCTGGTGGCGGTGTCCAACCTGCCGGTGCAGGGCGAGGAGCCCGCCGCACCCGGCCTCACGCGGGTGAATTTCCAACCTTCGCCACCGATGCCCAGCTACCTGCTGGCGTTCGCGGTGGGCGCCTTCGAGTGGCGTGACGCCGGCCTGATCGGGCAGGGCCAGCACCTGCCGCAGCGCTACGTGGTGCCCGTCGGTCGCGGCGCCGAGGCCAGCTTCGCCGCCGGCGTCACCGGGCGCATCGTCGACAGGCTGGAGGCCTGGTTCGGCATGCCGCATCCCTATGCCAAGCTCGACAGCCTGGCGATTCCGGTGACCACCGGTTTCAGCGCGATGGAGCATGCCGGGCTGATCACCTATGCCTCGTCGCTGCTGCTGGCCACGCCCGGCGAGCAGACGCCGCAGTTCGAACGCGACTACGTGTCGGTGGCCGCGCACGAGCTGGCGCACCTGTGGTTCGGGAACCTGGTCACGCTGGCCTGGTGGGACGACCTGTGGCTCAACGAATCCTTCGCCTCCTGGCTGGGCGACAAGATCACCGCCGAGGTGCAACCCGGCTGGGGCTGGCAGACCAGCCTGCAGCTGGCGCGCGCGCGGGCGATGAAGGCCGACCGGCTGGTCAGCGCCCGCCGCATCGAGCAGCCGGTGCTGCAGGACGGTGACATGGGCAACCTGTGGGATGCCATCACCTACCAGAAGGGCCAGACGGTGCTGGCGATGTTCGAGGCCTGGCTGGGGCCCGAGGCCTTCCAGGCCGGTGTGCGCCGCTACATGGCCCGACATGCCTGGGGCAGTGCCACCAGCGACGATTTCTTCAAGGCGCTGGCCGACGGCGATGTGGCGCTGCCCGAGGCCATGCGCAGCTTCACCCGGCAACCCGGCATCCCGCGGGTGGTGGTGACGCTGCGCTGCGACGACGGCCCGCCGCGCCTGCAGCTGGTGCAATCGCGGCTGCTGCCGCTGGGGTCGACCGGCGGCGAAACGCCGCAGCGCTGGTCGATCCCGCTGGTGGTGCGCACACCGGCGGGCATCAGCCGGCTGATGCTGCGCGAGGCCGAGGCCACGCTGGCCCTGCCCGATGCCGACTGCCCCGCCTGGGTGAACGCCAACGCCAGCGCGGCCGGCTATTACCGCGTGGCCTATGCCGGCGACGGGCTGGCGCGCCTGGCCGCGGCGCCGGGGCTGTCGGCCGGCGACTGGCTGGTGCTGATCGACGATGCCATCGGCCTGCACGACGCCGGCGAACTCGACAGCGCCCAGGCGCTGGCGCTGGTGCAGGCCAGTGCCGGCCACCCCAGCCGCGAGGTGGTGCTGGCCTCGATGGCACTGCTGCTGCACCTGCGTCCCCTGGTCACGCCCGACCAGCAGGCACCCTACGCCCGCCAGTGGCAGGCGGCCTTCGGCGAGCGCGCACGTGCGCTGGGCTGGTGGCCCCGCGCCACCGACACCGATGACGACCGCCTGCTGCGCGCGCAGCTGCTGCCACGCGTGGCCGAACTGGGCAACGACGCGGCCCTGCGTGCCCAGGCGCTGCAGCGCGCGCGCGAGTGGCTGGCCGACCAAAGCCGCCTGGGCGCCGACCTGCGCGGCCCGGTGCTGGCCACCGCCGCGGCGGCCGACGCCGACG